>JAIRTY010000540.1 GCA_031254715.1 Nocardiopsaceae bacterium
CAGCCCGGCCGGGGCGGCCCCCGTTCCAGCTGAAGATCCCCGGAACGCGAGTGCCGGCACGCTCCCCGGGCGCCGCCCGCCGCCGCGCGGCGTCCCAGGCCCCGGCGCCGGGCAGGCCCGGTACCGGCGGGGCCGCCTCCGGCTGGCCAACCTGCCGTACCTGGTCGTGCTGGCGTCCGTGGCGGGCGGGCTGGTGTGGACCTGGCAGGACCCGGCGGGCACGCGTGGGGGTACCTTGGCAATAGCGGGCGCGCTGTTCGTGGCGGCCCTCGCGAGGCTGGTGCTGCCAGAAGAGCGGACGGGCATGCTCGCATCCCGGAAGCGCTACATGGACGTGTTGACGCTGGCCGTCCTGGCTGTCGGCTTGCTGGCCGCCGGCCTCGTGCTGCCGCCGCCGTCGTGACCGTGCCCGCCGGGCTGACCCGCCCCACCCGCGGGCGGCCAGGCCAGTGAGCCTTCCATACCCGGAAGGCTGAGCGGCGTTAAGGAAAGGGATCCCGCGGCATGCCCAAGATCAAGGTGGCCAACCCCGTCGTCGAGCTCGACGGCGACGAGATGACCCGCATCATCTGGCAGTACATCAAGGACAAGCTGATACTGCCGTACCTGGATATCGACCTGAAGTACTTCGACCTGTCGGTAACCAGCCGCGACGCCACCGACGACCAGGTCACGGTCGACGCAGCCAACGCCATCAAGCACTACGGCGTCGGCGTGAAGTGCGCGACCATCACCCCCGACGAGGCACGGGTCGCCGAGTTCGGCCTCAAGCACATGTGGCGCTCCCCCAACGGCACGATCAGGAACATCCTCGGCGGCGTGGTGTTCAGGGAGCCCATCGTGATGTCCAACGTGCCGCGGTTCGTGCCCGGCTGGACCCAGCCCATCATCATCGGCCGTCACGCCCACGGCGACCAGTACCGGGCCACCGACTTCGTGGTGCCGGGCCCTGGCCGGGTCACGATCTCCTATCAGCCGGCCGACGGCAGTACCGCGACGGGCTTCGAGCGGGAGGTGGCGGCCTTCGACGGCGGCGGCGTCGCCATGGGGATGTACAACTTCGACGACTCCATCCGGGACTTCGGCCGGGCCACCATGCGGTACGCCCTCGACCGCGGCTACCCGCTGTACCTGTCCACCAAGAACACGATCCTGAAGGCCTACGACGGGCGGTTCATGGACCTGTTCGAGGAGATCTTCGAGTCCGAGTTCAAGTCCGAGTTCGAGCAGGCTGGCATCACCTACGAGCACCGGCTGATCGACGACATGGTGGCGCAGGTCCTCAAGGGCAGCGGCGGCCTGGTGTGGGCCTGCAAGAACTACGACGGCGACGTGGAGTCGGACATCGTGGCGCAGGGGTTCGGCTCGCTCGGGCTGATGACCAGCGTGCTCATGACCCCGGACGGCCGGACGGTGGAGGCCGAGGCCGCGCACGGCACCGTGACCCGGCACTTCCGCCGCCACCAGCGGGGCGAGCCGACGTCCACCAACCCGATCGCGTCGATTTTCGCGTGGAGCAGGGGGCTCGCCCACCGCGGCAAGCTGGACGGCACCCCCGAGGTGAGCGGGTTCGCCGAAAAGCTCGAGCAGGCGTGCCTGCAGACGGTGGAGAGCGGCAAGATGACCAAGGACCTCGCCATCCTGGTGGGCCCGGACATGCCGTTCCTCACGACGGAGGAGTTCCTGGCCGCGCTGGAGGCGAACCTGCGGGCCGCGATGGCGGCCTGACGCTTTACGGAACGAGAGGATTCACCTGAGATGGCCCGCACGGGAAAGGTAACGGTCGTCGGCGCCGGGTTCTACGGCTCGACGACCGCCCAGCGGCTTGCCGAGTACGACCTGTTCGACGAGGTCGTGCTCACCGACATCATCGAGGGCAGGCCGGAGGGGCTCGCCCTGGACATGAACCAGTCACGGCCGGTCGAGGGGTTCGAGACCAAGGTGACCGGCCAGACCACCGGTCCCGGGGGCGAGGGTTACGAGGCCATCGCCGGCTCCGGCATCGTGATCATCACGGCCGGTCTTGCGCGCAAGCCAGGCATGAGCCGGATGGACCTCATCGAGGTCAACGCCAAGATCGTCAGGAACGTGACCGAGAACGTGGTCAAGCACGCGCCGGAAGCGGTGCTGATCGTGGTGTCCAACCCGCTGGACGAGATGACCGCGCTCACCGCCAAGGCCTCCGGGTTCGGGCCGCAGCGGGTCATGGGACAGGCCGGGATGCTCGATACGGCGCGGTTCTCGTACTTCGTGGCGGAGCGGCTGGGCGTGCCGGTCTCGTCGGTGCGGACCCTGACCCTGGGGTCGCACGGCGACACCATGGTCCCGGTCCCCTCGGCGTGCTCGGCCGACGGCAAGCCGCTCGCCGACCTGCTGCCTGCCGCGGAGATCAATGCGCTGGTGGAGCGCACCCGGGGCGGCGGCGGTGAGATCGTCGGGCTGCTCAAGACCGGGTCCGCGTACTACGCGCCGTCGGCTGCCGCGGCCCGGATGGCCAGGGCCGTGGCCGAGGATGCCGGCACGGTGCTGCCGGTGTGCGCCTGGGTGGATGGCCAGTACGGGATCTCCGGCGTGTATCTGGGCGTGGAGGCGGAGATCGGGGCGGCCGGCGTGCGCCGCGTGGTCGAGCGCGACCTGACGGACTCCGAGCTCGCCGCGCTGCGGGAGGCAGCCGGGGCCGTCCGCGCCAAGCAGGCCGACGTCGCCGGCCTCTAACCGGTCTCCTCGGTGTGAGTTAGCTGAGGCGGCGGGCGGGGGCCGAGGGGACGGCGGCGAGGAAGCCAGGCTCTTGCCAGCCGCGGCCGGCATAGGCGGCGCGGATGGCGGCCTGCACCTCGCTGTCGCTGGCGGCGGGCAGCAGCGCCAGGACCGAGCCGCCGAACCCGCCGCCGATCATGCGTGCCCCGACCGCGCCGCCGCTGGCCGCCGCCTCAACCGCCACGTCAGCCTCCGGCCAGGAGACCTCGAAGTCATCACGGAGTGAGGCGTGCGAGGCGGTCAGCAGCGGGCCGATGGCGCCGATGTCGCCGGTCCGGAGCAGGTCGGCCACCGCGTGCACCCGCCGGTTGTCCGAGATGACGTGCCGGGCCCGGCGCCGCAGCACCGGGCCGAGGCGGTCCAGCGCGCCGCGGGCGTCGGTCGCGTACCGCAGCGACGGCACGCCGAGCTGCCGGGCGGCCTCCTCGCACTCGGCCCGCCGGCTGGCGTACTCGCCGCCGGTCAGCTCGTGCCGGGCACGGGTATCGACGAGCAGCAGCCGCAGCCCGGCCGCGGCCGGGGCGAACGCCACCGCC
>JAIRTY010000580.1 GCA_031254715.1 Nocardiopsaceae bacterium
GGAGCCCATCCCTGCTTCAACGGGCCCCACACGCAATGGCTGGACGACGGCGGGATTGTTGCCCACCCCACCTACCGCCTAGCCCGATGGCACCCGGAAGCGCCATGGTGGGGACCCTATGTCCGGAGGCGGGTCGGGATGCGTCAGCACCCGCTGGCTGAGGTGCTGAACGCCTTCATCACAGCCGGGCTGGCAATCGAGCACGTCGCCGAGCCAGGCGACCGGCCCGTCCCAGCCATCCTTGCCATCCGCGCTCACAAGCTACGAACCCCCCGGCCGTAGACTGGGACACCTCGCACGATTCGTGCCAGCAGCTTGCAACTCACGTCAGAAGCAAGCCGCTCGTGCCGCTTCGGTGCCCAACCTCAAGGACAGTGAATGCCGCCGGGATCAGCGCTTTTTGCCGGCAGCTCGCGGCCGCCAGCACCGCTACTGGCCCAGCCCTGGGAGGGAGGGGTCACCGGGTGGATCGTGGTTTTCGGCGCCTTGCTCGCCGAGTTGGTCGCGGGTCTCGTCACCAACCGGATGCCCATGGCAATCGCAGCCCCGGCACTGGTGGTTCCCGTGGTAGTGGCCGCCGGGTTCGCTGTTGTGCAGTGGTGGCAGGTGCGCTCATCCAAAGGGGACCCCGTTAGCTGGTGGCACCTGGGCGGCGTGGCCGGCGCGCTGTTCACCTGGATCGTCTACCCCACAGTTCCCGACCGCTTGGCACAGGCTGGAAACGCAAAACAAGCCTGCTTCGTTCTGCACGGAAGCGCCACGCCCGATTGCTTGCACCGTGCCACTCAGGCCATGACCAGCCACGCCCTGGTGTGGTGGCTAACCGGAGCGGTGATTCTCGGTGCGGCACTGCTGACCCGCCGATCCCGGATCGCGCCGTGGGCGGCGATCCCGGCAGCACTCGGAGGCTGCCTGCTTGCTTACCACTTTCTTGAGCTGCTGGTTCTCTACTACCAACCAGGCGGCTGATCATTGCGCAAGCTGGGTCATGACCGGCCTGCGGCATGACGGGCCAGTCGAGCAGGGCGGTCCGCCGGGCGACCACGATCCGGCTGGTGCTGCTGGCGCTGGTCTGGGGATCGAGCTTCCTGTGGATCAAGCTCGCCATCCGGGGCCTGTCCCCGGTCGAAGTCACATTTGCCCGCCTGATCCTCGGCTCGCTCGTCCTGTTCGCGATTGCCGCCATCCGGCGCGGCCCCCTGCCGCGCTCCCCGGTGATCTGGGCTCACATCGCGGTGGCGTCGGTGTTCGGCAACGCCGCGCCGTACCTGCTGTTCGCCCTGGGTGAGCAGCACGTCGCGTCGTCCACGGCCGGGATGCTGAACGCCACCACGCCGCTATGGACCGTCGTGGTGGCGCTGACGACCCGCCACCAGCGGGCGGTCTCGGCCCGGCAGGCGGCCGGGCTCGTGATCGGCTTCGGCGGGGCGGTGCTGATCTTCTCACCCTGGCAGAGCGCGGGCGGGCTGGCCTCAGTCGGCGCGATCGAGTCCGTCGCGGCCGGGGCGAGCTACGGGATCAGCTACGTCTATATGGACCGGTTCCTGGCCCGGCGCGGGATCAGCCCGGTCACCCTGTCCGCCTGCCAGCTGCTATCGGCATCCGTCCTGCTGGCGGTCGTCCTGGGCGTGACCGGCGCGCCGGCTCCGCGCCTGGATGCCAGCGTGGTCGTCAGCACCGTCATCCTGGGCCTGGCCGCGACCGGCGCGGCATACGTGCTGAACTACCAGATCATCACCAGCGAGGGTGCCACGGTGGCGTCCACGGTGACCTACCTGCTGCCGGTGGTCGCCATCATCCTCGGGGTGCTGGTGCTGGGCGAGCACATCACCGTGCTGGTACTGGGCGGAATCGCCCTGATCCTGGCCGGGGTAGCGCTGACCCGCAACCGTGCTCAGCGTGCCAGGCCCAGGGAGATAACCCGGAGGCCACAGTGACCAGCGGTGTAACGACTTCGCGCGATCTTCCGCCCGGCGGGACGCCGTCAGGCTGGCGGGTGGAGCAGCGCCTCAGCAATTTCCTGCACCCGCGCGAGCGTGATTCCGGTGCGCTGCTCCACGTCCAGCGGGTGATCGGTAGGTTCAACCTCGACGAGCGGCCGCTGGCCGACACGCTGCATGTGCACGTGCGTCTTAAGCTCAAGCGTCGATGTCTGATAGAGCGGCAACTCGGTGGAAAGCCAGCCAAAGCTTGGTGGCTCCCCTTCCCGCCCGGGCGTGGTCCACAGCGACACCATCCGCTGGAAGCTCGCGCGGCCGAGGGACACCCAGACGCCCCATTGACGGGTGCCAGTAGGCCGGGGCGTCCGTTCCGTAAGACATCGGCATGCTCTCGTGGCGTTCGCCGCAGCAGTGGCACAGGTAGCCCGGCTCGCCCGACACGCGGTGAGCATAGCGTCCCGAGCCGGACGAGATACTCGATGCCCACGACCGACCGCCCCGCCGTGAATGCCGGGCTCCTGTTCCTACCGTTCGTGGCCGATCCGGCCATGATTCTCACCGGGGTCGCCTGACGCCGTGCTCCCGGTGGGCCAGGATCACGTTGCAGGGAAGATGTACGGGACTAGGGAGCGCGCCGCTGGGTGTAGCGGTCGATGCTGCCGCACTTCGGGCACTTCCGCCACTGCTGCAGTGTCTCGAACTCCTGGTCAGCGGTCGCGTCCCGGCGGTGCGCCTCCTCCAGCAGGTAGTGCATGCCAGCGTCGGACAAGGCGGCGTTGCCGGAACCCAGGACGCTCGGGACCGAAAAGCCGCGTCCCCAGCGGCTTCTCGGCCTGGCGCGCGCCGCCCGCGCGGGCACGGCCCAATGATCCCCGCATTGCAGGCACGTCCGCTCCACCATGCGAGAACGGACTAAGCGCCAGCCCATGCCCGGAGAGTACATCCGCCAGGATGCACAGCCAAGGTCGACGGGTTGCACGTCAGGCCGGGCGGGGCAGGCGGCGCGTTGCAGTCGGGGCTGGCCTCCGGATGGCTCCCACAGGCCGCGTGATGCCGCGAAACACCGACGAGATAGCCGATGCCAGCCGGGCTGCTTGCTCGTCAGCGCGCCGGATCTCGGCAGGGCTCTTCGCCCGCTCGATCTGGTAGAGCCCGCAGCTGTTGTAGGGCACCACTATCCTCACTCCCCTTCACGGCATCGCCCATGGATGCTGTTCTGGGGTGTGGACCGGCTAGTGACCCGCAATTCATCGGTCCGGTCCCGGCGAGATTCAATCCGGCCCGATCGGGCTCGAACGGCGTGGCACCCGGCAACCGGCTCAATTGATGCAGAACTCGTTGCCTTCGGGGTCAGCCATCACGGCGAAGTAGTCGTACTCATCCGCTTCGGTGCGCAGATAAGTCCCCCCAATGGCCTGCAGCCGCTCGACCTCGCCAGCCACCTGGCGCCGCCGTGTCTCCGCCGGTACCTCACCGGCCGCGCTCACCCGCACGTCAAGGTGCACCCGGTTCTTGCCGGCCTTCGGCTCGGGGACGCGATGGAACAGCACCCGCGGCCCGGCCCCGGCCGGGTCAGCCACCGCTGACCAGGACTCATCCGCGCCCCCAGCCGACCGAGAGAAATCCTGCCAGCTCGCATATCCACCTGGGGGCGCGGCGACCGCGTAGCCGAGCACAGCGGCCCAGAACGTCGCCAGCCGGTCCGGATCGGCGCAATCAATCGCCACCTGGAGTCGTCTTGTCACCAGGCCATCATCCTCGAACGGCACGAGCCATGCCGGTTCCGTGCGTCCGCGGCCACCAGCCGAACCGGCGCGCCGTCTCTTCGTCCTCGCCGGCGAGGTGGGGGGACGTTGTCATCGGTGTGCCCATTCAGGACGATCATGTCATCTGTCAGCGACGGAACCATGGCTCTGCCCAGTGTCGCACCCCGCCACGACGTAGCGTTTCCCATGCCTCGAACGCAACCGGGAGGAGGCTCGATGACCGGATCGCTGGACGGCGTCAAGGTTGTGGTGGTCTGCGGCGGCACCTCGGCCGAGGCTGAGGTCTCGCTGGTCACCGGGCAGATGGTGGCCGAGGCACTGGAGCGGTGCGGCGCTATGGTGCGGACCGTGCAGCCTGACGGCACGCTGATCGACGCGCTGCGGGCGGGCGACGCGGACGTCGTGTTCCCCGCCCTGCATGGCCCGCTGGGGGAGGACGGCTGCCTGCAGGGGCTGCTGGAGTACCACGGCGTCCCGTATGCGGGCAGCGGGGTAAGGGCCTCCGCCTGCGCCAATGACAAGATCACCGCAAAACGGATCTTCCGCGATGCCGGCTTGCCGCTCGCCGCGGACCTGGTCGTCAGCCAGGCTGGCGACCGCGCCGAGGCGGTCAAGCGGGTACAGGAGGCACTGGGCGAGGACGTGGTGGTGAAGCCGGCGTGCCAGGGCTCGGCGATCGGGGTGAGCTTCGCCCGCGGGCCCGAAGAACTGGCCGCGGCGCTGGCGGCTGCGCTGGAGTTCGGGGATGACGTGCTGGTCGAAGAGCGCATCCAGGGCGGCGAGATCACGGCCGGGGTGCTCGACCTGGGGGGGAGCCCTGGCCCGCTGCCGCTGATCGATATCCGCACGCCCGCCGAGACCTGGTACGACTACCAGCACCGCTACACCGCGGGCCTGTCCGAGCACGTGATTCCGGCGCCGCTGCCCGAGTCGGTCTACCGGCTCGTGCAGGAGACAGCGGTCTCTGCGCACCAGGTGCTGGGATGCCGGCACCTGTCCCGGGTGGACTTCGTGGTGTCGCCGGCCGGCCGGGTCGCCCTGCTGGAGGTCAACACCATGCCGGGGATGACCCCGACCAGCCTGTACCCGGACGCCGCCAGGCACGCCGGGTACAGCTTCGACGACCTGGTGTCGGCGTTCATCCGGGACGCGCTCGGCCGGCCTGGCTAGCAGCGGGTACCTGGCCCCGGGCCCCCGGGCGCTTACCAGGCGGGCCGCCAGGCCGGACGGCTCCGCCCCGCGAAGGCGTCGCCGATCTCGGCTGCCAGCGCCAGGTAGGCATCGGCGGTCACCCTGCCGAGCCGGCCCAGGTCCACCTCGGCGCCCTCGGCCAGGTGATCGTCGTAGGGGACCCGCTGCACGGCCCGGCACCGGGCAGCGAAGTGCTGTTCCAGCCGTACCAGGTCCACCGTGCTCTTGCCCTGCGGCCGGACCGCCGACAGCACCACGACCGCGCTGCGGACCAGGTGACCGTGACCGTGCGCGGTCAGCCAGTCGAGGGTGGCGCTGGCGCTCCTGGCGCCGTCCACCGACGGCGAGCTGATCAGGATGATCTGATCGGCCAGCCGCAGCACTCCGGCCATGGCCGAGTGCAGCAGCCCGGTCCCGCAGTCGGTGATGCACACCGAGTAGTACTGCGCCAGGACCTGGGCGACGGCCAGGTAGTCCTGCTCGCCGAAGGCGACCGACACCGTGGGGTCGCGGTCGGACGCGAGCACCTCGAGCCGGCTGGGCGCCTGCGTGGTGTAGGCGCGGACGTCGGCGTACCGGGTCACCTGGCCGCGCTCGTTCAGCAGGTCGCGAACGGTCGCCGAGGTCTCAAGCCGCAGCTTGTCGGAGAGCGTGCCCCGATCGGGGTTCGCATCCACGGCGATCACCCGGTCGCCCCGCAGCGACGCCAGCGTCGCGCCCAGCCCCATCACGGTGGTGGTCTTGCCGACGCCGCCTTTCAGGCTCAGCACCGCGACCCGGTGGTGCCCGGCCGCAACCGGGGTGCAGGCCCGTGCCTCCAGTTCCTGCCGCTGCTGGGCAGCGGCTGACGGCGGGATCCGGATCAGGCCCCCGGTGGACCGGTGGACCACCCGGCGCCAGCCATCGGCCGGGGCCGGGAAGCGGCCTGGGAGCAGCAGGTCGGCGGTGAGGCTGTCGGCCGTCTCACCGGGAGGTTCCGGCGCGCGCGACGGCGGGGGAAATTGGCGCGGCGGTTGCGGATAGGGCGGTTCCGGGCGGGGCCGTTCCGGGCGCGTCGGTTCCAGGCGCGTCGGTTCCAGGCGCGTCGGTTCCAGGCACGTCGGTTCCGGGCGCGTCGGTTCCGGGCGCGTCGGTTCCGGGCGCGTCGGGTCCGGGCGCGTCGGGTCCGGGCGCGGCGAGAAGAGCAACGCCGGCGCCGCAATCACTCCCTGACCGTCGTGGCTCGCCGCCGCGCGGCTGTCTTCGGGCTGCTCCGCGGCCGCTGGCTCCCCGGCAGGGCCGGCCGGCTCCGGCCCACCTTCCGCCTCGGTACCACCTTCCGCCTCGGTACCACCTTCGGCCTGGGTACCCCCTTCGGCCTGGGTACCCCCTTCCGGCTCGGTACCGTCTTCCGGCTCAGCCCCGCCTTCCAACTCCGGCCCAGCTTCCGCTTCGGTCCTGTCTTCCGGCCCGGTCTCGTCTTCCGGCCCAGCCCAGTCCTCCGGCTCGGTGCCGCGTTCCCGCCGGCTGTCGCTTTCCGGCTCGGCCACGCTGGCGGGGCCGGCCGCGGCGGGTGCGGCCTGACCTGCAGGAACAGGGTCCACTGGGCCGACCCAGCCGCCCGGCGGGCCGTAGGCGTCAGCCGAGTCGTAGTCCTCCACCGCGTCGTAGTCGTCTGCCAGCCCGAACAGACTGGCCAGTGGGTGCACCTCCGGCCCGGGACCGTCCGCCCCAGGACCGTCCGCCACGGCCGGACCAGGTGCCCACCCCGTCCCCGGGTCCGGGGGCTGCGGTGATAACGAGATGCGCGGCGGCACCGGAGGTTCCCCGGCGCGCTGCCCGGACGGCTCCGGCGGTTGACCGGAAGTCTCCCCGGGCTGCTGGTCCGCCGGGAAGCCGAACACCCGGGGCAGGCCGGAGGATGGCCACCGGAACGTGCCTGCGTCATCCGGCTGCTCATGCTCGTCGTGATCAGCCAAGGCCGTTCCCCTCAGCTCGTCTCGGTAGCAGAATGGCGTGCCGGAAACCAGGAGGATCCCCGCTGACTGAGCCTAAGACACCCGACCAGGGCGGGACTGCCAGTGCGAAGTTTCGCCACCACCAGCAACCAGGAGGCATGCCCGCATGCGCGCTGTGATCATCCCTTCTCCCGGCGGACCCGAAGTCCTGCGCCTGGCCGAGGTCCCGGACCCGGTGCCGGGCCCCGGCGAGGTACTGGTCGAGATCGCAGCGGCCGGAGTCAACCGGGCCGACCTGCTGCAGCGTCAGGGCGCCTACCCTCCGCCGCCGGGCGCGCCCGAGTACCCGGGCCTGGAGTGCGCGGGCCGGATCACCGCACTCGGGCCCGGGGTGACCGGCTGGCAGGCCGGCGACCAGGTTTGTGCCCTGCTGGCGGGCGGCGGATACGCGGAGCAGGTCGCGGTGCCTGCGGGCCAGCTGCTGCCGCTGCCAGCCGGCCTGGAGCCGACGGAGGCCGCCGCGCTGCCGGAGGCGGCCTGCACCGTGCACTCGAACGTCTTCGCCCGGGCGGGCCTCGCCGCGGGCGAGACCCTGCTGGTGCACGGCGGGGCGAGCGGGATCGGCACGCTGGCGATCCAGCTCGCCCGGGCCCTCGGCGCCCGGGTGGCCTGCACCGCAGGGTCGCCGGCCAAGCTCGCCCGCTGCCGGGAGCTCGGTGCCGGCCTGGCGATCTCGTACCGGGACGAGGATTTCGCCGCCGCGGTGGCGGAGTTCACCGGCGGTCACGGCGCCGACGTGATCCTCGACATCATCGGCGGTCCTTACCTGCCGCGGAACGTGGCGACGCTGGCCACCGGCGGGCGGCTGGTGGTCATCGCGGTGCAGAGCGGCGGTAAGGGCGAGCTTGACCTCGGCCTGCTGATGGCGAAGCGGGCCAGCGTGCTCGCCTCCACGCTGCGCGGGCGGCCGCTGGCCGAGAAGGCTGCCATCGTCGACGCGGTCCGCGCCCAGGTGTGGCCGCTGGTCAGCGACGGTCAGGTGCGGCCGGTCATCCACCGTGTGCTGCCGATGGCCGAGGCCGCCGCCGCGCACCAGATCCTGACGGAGGGCAGCCACGTCGGCAAAGTGGTGCTGGTCAACTGACCCGCACCCCGGCTTGGCAGGGCTGGTTCTGACGGCCTGCCAGGAAGGGGCAGACTAGTGACATGAGCGACCAGCCGAATCAGGAAGGCCAGCCCCCCGGCAGGATGGTCATTGTCGGCCCCGACGGCATGGCCTTCGGCGCTAGCCAGGAAGGCGGAGGCGGCGACCCCGGCAAAGAGCGTCCCGTGGTCGAGATGGTGGAACAGCCCGCCAAGGTGATGCGGATCGGCAGCATGATCCGCCAGCTGCTGGAAGAGGTACGGGCGGCACCGCTGGATGAGCAGAGCCGGGCCCGGCTCCGGGAGATCCACGCCAGCTCGGTGAAGGAACTTGAGGACGGCCTGGCCCCCGAACTGGTGGACGAACTCGAGCGGCTTTCGCTCCCGTTCACCGAGGACAACGTCCCCAGCGAAGCCGAGCTACGGGTTGCCCAGGCGCAGCTTGTCGGCTGGCTGGAGGGCCTGTTCCACGGCATCCAGACGACCCTGTTCGCCCAGCAGATGGCGGCCCGAGCGCAACTGGAGCAGATGCGCCGGGCGCTGCCGCCGGGCGCCATGCCCGGTCCCGGCCAGGAAGACGGGCCGCAGCCGCCCCGCGCCTCCGGCCCTTACCTCTAGCCCGCGCGGCGGGTCAGACCCGGCGGTCAGACCAGGTGGTCAGCCCGCGGCGGGGTCAGACCCGGCCGTACCGCAGCCGGTTGAGCCAGGCTGAGGCCTCGGCGAACTCGGAGTCGGAGGTGCCGGGCCTGACCTCGGTGCGCCCGCCGTCGTGCCGCGGGTAGCTGCCCAGGAACCGCACTTCCCGGCACACCCGGCGCAGGCCGATCAGGGCCTCACCGACCCTGGCCTCGTCCAGGTGGCCCTCGCAGTCGATGGAGAAGCAGTACCTGCCCAGGCCGTCACCGGTCGGGCGGGACTCGATGCGGGTCAGGTTGATGCCGCGCACCGCGAACTCGGTAAGCAGCTCCATCAGCGCGCCCGAGTGGTCGTGGCGCAGGAACGCCACCAGCGAGGTCCGGTCAGCCCCGGTCCGCGGCGGCACCGGGCCAGGCTGGCTCAGCACGACGAACCTGGTGACGGCGTCAGGAACGTCGCTGGTGTCGGCGGCGAGCACCGTCAGCCCGTACCGTTCCGCCGCGAACGCGCCCGCCAGCGCGGCGTCGATGTGGCCCTCAGCGACCTGCCGGGCCGCCTCGGCGTTGGAGGCGGCCGGCCGCCACTCGGCGTCGGGCAAATGCCCGGTGAGCCAGCGCCGGCACTGCGGCTGCGCCTGCGGGTGCCCCCCCACCGTCTTGACGTCGGCCAGCCCGGTCCCGGGCCGCGCCAGCAGCGCGAACGTCACCGGCAGCAGCACCTCGCCGCAGATGGTGAGGGACTGGCCGGTTGCCAGCTCGTCCAGGGTGGCGGTGACCGCGCCCTCCACCGAGTTCTCGATCGGGACGATCCCCCGGTCCGCCGCCCCGGTGCGGACGGCGTCCAGG
>JAIRTY010000144.1 GCA_031254715.1 Nocardiopsaceae bacterium
GCTGCCGCCGGCCCCGGCAGCAGCTACTTCGTCCTGGTCACGCCGATGGTCATGGTCGGCGCCGGGCTGGGGCTCGCGATCCCCGCCCTCACCCGGGCTGTCACCAGCACCGTGCCGCCGGCCGACATCGGGACCGCATCCGGCGCTTTCAGCACCACGCGCCAGCTCGGCGGCGCGTTCGGCGTGGCCGTCCTCGGCGCCGCGTTCGCCGCCACCGGAAGCTACGACGCCCCCGGCGACTTCAGCCACGGGTTCGTCACCGCCTCCGCCGTTGCTGCGGGCCTCGCCCTTGCCGGGACCGTGGCCGGGACGATCCTGCCGGGCCGCGGCAAGCCCTCATCACCCGTCGCACCGCCGGCGGCGGGCAGGGGATCCAGCGCCGGCCGCGCAGCTGGCGTGAGCCGCCCCGCATCGTCCAGCGCGCACGCACGGTGAGGGTACGGGCGCGGCTGACACCGGGTCAGCCGCGCCCGCCGGGGCCGGGTCAGCCGCGCCCGCCGGGGCCGGGCCGGCCGAGCTCGCCGGCGGCGGCGCGGCCGGCGCCGGCGACCCGGCGCAGGAACCCGGCGATGAGCTCGAGTTGGTCGTCGGCGTAGTCCGCACAGATCTTGCCCACCGCTGTGTTCATCCCGGCGTACAAGCCCAGGATGTCGCGGCTGCGGTCGGGCAGGGCGCGGATCAGCACTCCGCGCCGGTCGGCGGGGTCGCGGTCGCGGGCGATCCAGCCGCCGCGTTCGAGCCGGTCCAGGATGCCGGTCAGGGTCGCCGGGTGCAGGCCGGCCAGCCTGGCCAGGGCGGTGGGGCTGAGCGGCCCGGACGTGCCGATCAGGTCCAGGCACTGGATGTCGCTGGCTCGTAGCGACAGCTGACCGCTGACCTGCTGATTCAGCAGCGACAGCTGGGTGGACAGGTCACGCAGGGCCTGCCGGACAGCGATCACCCGTCTTCTTCTGCCTCTGGCATCGCCTTGGTCGGCTTGCCTTATGGATTCCATATGATACGTTCTCCATGTGGTATGAATTACATAACATCATAGCGCCGTAAGGCCGCCTCGGCCAGGGCTAGCACCAGCGTCACGGGGGTTGCGAGGCTCCGCCCTGCCCTCACGGCGGGCCGGGCCGGCGGGCGCGGGGAGGAAACAGATGAAGCTCACGGTGTTCGGTGCCAGCGGAGGCACGGGGACGCAGGTGGTCAGCCAGGCGCTGGCCGCCGGGCATGAGGTGCTGGCCGTGGTGCGGGACCCGGCCCGGCTGGCTGTGCCGGCGCGGGCGGGGCTCGATGTGGCCGTCGCCGACGTGATGGACCCGGGCTCAATCCGGGACCTGGTGGCCGGCCGGGAGGCGGTCATCTCGGCGGTCGGGCCCAGCCGCCGCAAGGAAGAGCGCGGGGCCAGCGCGCAGGGGCCGGTGTGCACCGCCAGCGCGCGCAGCATCACGGCCGCGATGGCAGCCGCCGGTTCCCAGCGGCTGGTGATGGTCAGCGCGAGCGGGCCGTTCACCGACGGTGACGGACCGCTGCTGCGCTATCTGGCCAAGCCGATCGTGAACCGGGTCCTCAAGGACGCGTTCACCGACTTCCGGACGATGGAGCAGGTGGTCCGTGCTACCGGCCTGGACTGGACCATCCTGCGCCCGCCCCGCCTCACCGACAAGCCGCTGACCGGCCGGTACCGCACCAGCCGCGGCACCAATGTCCGCCGTGGCCTGACCGTGTCCCGGGCCGACCTGGCCCACCTGGTCCTCGAGGTGCTTGACGACCCGGGCACTTACCGCGCCGCGATCGCCATCGCCAACTGACAACCCGGCTGAGGAGACAAGACGATGACCGAGCATGACACCATCACGCGCGACAGGCGCGACGACTGGACGCTCATGAACGCGCTGCACGACGCGTTCCGCCGCGACCTTTACCAGCTGCTGCACACCACGGCCGGCCCCGCGGCGGTCCAGGCCCGCTGGCAGGTCTTCCGCGGCCAGCTGCACTTCCACCACACCGCCGAGGACACCGTCATGTGGCCAGCGGTGCGGGCCAAGCTGACCGGCGACCCGGCCGGGCTGGCGCTGATGGCGGAGATGGAGGCCGAGCACGCCCGGATCGACCCGCTGCTCGCCACGGTCGACGACGCCATCGGGATCGGTGCCGAGCCCGCCCGGCTGCGCGAACCGCTCACCCGGCTCAGCGAGACCCTGGCCGGCCACCTCGCGCACGAGGAAGCCGAGGCACTGCCACTGATCAGCAAGGTCCTGACCCGCGCGGAGCTGGGCCAGATCGGCCGGGCCATCGCCCGCCGGGGCGGCCTGCGGCAGGCCGCGACCATGTTCCCGTGGGCGCTCTCCGACTCCAGGCCGGGCGTCAGCGACCGGGTCCTGGGCGGCGAACTGCCAGCCCCGGCCCGGCTGCTCTACCGCGCAGTCTGGCTGCCTCGCTACCAGCGACGCACCCCGCGGCTGTGAGGGTGCCCGCGCGTCGCCGCGCTGGCTCAGGCCGCCGCCGTGCCTGGCGAGGGGACCGGGTAACGAGGCCGCCGGGCACGGGAAACCGAATGAGCGGGAACGGGTGAGGCACCGGACGGGCCGCGGATCAGGCCCGCGAAGCACCCCGGGTCAGGCGCGAAGCACCCCGGGTCAGGCGCGGGAGCGGGCCGCGGCGGCCGCGGGGCGGGCGGCGCAGTCGCCGCAGGTGCCGAAGATCTCCAGGGTGTGCGTGACGTCGGCGAAGCCGTGCTGGCGGCCCATGGCCTCGGCCCAGCGCTCGACCGCCGGGCCCGACACCTCCACCGTCTTGCCGCAGCTACGGCACACGAGGTGATGGTGGTGCTCGCCGCTGCCGCAGGCACGGTAGACCTGCTGGCCGTCGACGGTGAGCACATCGGCTTCGCCGGCCTCGGCCATCGCCGACAGCGCCCGGTAGACGGTGGTCAGGCCGATGCGGTCCCCCGCCGCCCGCAGCTGGGCGTGCAGGTCCTGGGCGCTGACGAACGTGCCCGCCGCCGCCAGCGCCTGGCGCACCGCATCATGCCGGGCGGTCACCGGTGCTCAGCACCTCGCTGCATCCGGGATGTCACCTCTTCATTGTGCCCGCAACCGCCGGCTGCGGCACGCAGGCCAGGCTGCCAGGTCACTGACGGCCAGCTCATGACGTGGCGGGCGCGACCGCCCGCGATCCGGTGCGCCGGCGAAGCCGCGACCCGGCGAAGACGGCGAGGTACGCGGCGGCTGCCACGGCGATGATGGCGAAGCTGGGCGGCAGGGCCGGGGCCGCGAAGGCGAGGCCGAGACCGGCCCACATCTCGGCAACGGCCAGGCAGGCCGAGATGGCCAGGCCCAGGTAGGGGCGTGCGGTCAGCAGCAGCGCGGTGGCGGCGGGCGCGGCGAGCAGGCCGAGCAGCAGCAGCGCGCCGACCGCCTGGGTCGCCTCGGCGGCGGTCGCGCCGACGGCGGCGAGGAAGCCGATGCCGAGCGCGCGGACCGGGACCCCGCGGGCCGCCGCCACCCCCTCGTCCAGGCTGGCGAACAGCAGCGGCCGGCTGATCGCGGCGACGACCACGACGATGCCAGCGCCGATGGCGGCCGCGGTGACCGCCTGCCCGGACGACAGCCCGAAGATCGATCCGAACAGGACGCTGATCCCCGCGGTCCCATTGGAGCTGCTGCGGGACGTGGTGTAGATGGTGAGGAAGAAGACGCCGATCCCCAGGACCCAGGCGAACACGTTGCCGATGACCACATCGTCGGCGCGGCCCCGGGTCCCGAGGACGCCCAGGCCCACCGCCACCGCAATGGTCGTCACGAACAGCCCGAGCCGCAGGTCGATCCCGGCTGCGAGCGCGGCCAGCGCGCCGGTGAAGGCGACGTGGCTGAGCGCGTCCCCGGTGAACACCTGGGCGCGGAGCACCAGGAAGAACCCGGCCAGCCCGCAGGCAGCGGCGATCGCGGTCCCGGCGAGGAACGCATGCTGCAGGAACGGGGGCGCCAGGATGCTCATGCCGGCACCCCTGCGCCGGCCAGGGCGGGACTGCGCCGCGCCCGCCCGCGGGCGGCCGCCGCGAGCTGGGCTGCCAGGTAGGCGGCGAACGCGAAGCTGGTGACGTAGAACCCGATCGGGTACGGCGAGTAGAACGCGGCGAAGAGCCCGGCCCAGGTCACCAGCCATCCGATCACGGCCGTGAGCACCAGGCTGGCCAGCGGGCGCAGGGTCAGCCGCTGCGCGGTCGCGGCCGGCATCACCAGCAGCGCGAACACCAGCAGCGCGCCGGTGATCTGTGCCGTCTCGGCCACGGCTGCCCCCAGCAGCACCAGGAACCCGGCCGACAGCGCGCCTACCGGGATTCCCTGCGCCCGGGCGACGCCGGGGTCCACCGAGGCGAACAGCAGCGGCCGCCCGGCCACGGCCGCCGCGGCCAGCACGACCAGGCCGGCCCCGGCCAGCAGCACCACCTGCCCGGCGGTGATGCCGAGGAAGCTGCCGAACAGCAGCGCCGTCGTGCCGTTGAGGAATCCCCGATAGAGCGCGACGAACAGCAGGCCGCAGGCGAGCGTGACCGCCTGCACGACGCCGGTCAGGGCCGACTCGGTGGCGCGGCTGCCCGCACTGCCGCGGTGGCGGGTGGCCAGCGCGATGACCACCGCCGCGGCCATGCAGCAGCCGAAGTAGCCGTAGGCGGCGCTGATCCCGATCAGGGTTGCGCCCGCCGCGCCCGGGAAGGCCGCCAGCGCCAGCGTGTGACCGGCGAACGACTGGCGGCGCAGCACCATGAACCAGCCCATCACCCCAGCGACCACCGCCACGATGGCACCGGCCCGGAACGCGTTCACCATGAACGGGAAGGACCACATCTCGCGGATGTCGGTCAGCAGGTTCCACGAGAAACCGGCGCCGGTCATGGCGCGCCGCCGCCGGCATGCCGGTCGGTGTGCAGGGCCGGCGGCTCGGGCTGGCCGACCACCACCAGCCGCCCGTCGGAGGCCGTCAGCACCTCCACCGGGGTGCCGAACAGCCGGGTCAGCGTCTCGCCGGTGATCACCTCGGCCGGGGTGCCGGCCGCCGCGGCGCCCGCCGCCAGGTAGACCACCCGGTCCAGATGGGACAGGATCGGGTTCACGTCGTGGGCGACCATCACCACGGTCACGCCCTGGTCGCGGCAGATCCGGCTGATCAGCGCGGCCGCCGCCGCCTGGCTGGGCAGGTCCAGGCTGTCCAGCGGCTCATCGAGCAGCAGCAGCTCCGGCTGCCGGATCAGCGCCTGCGCGAGCAGCAGCCGCTGCTGCTCGCCGCCGGAGCACTCGCCGACCGGCCGGCCCGCGTATCCGGCGGCGCCGACCAGGTCGATCGCCTCGGCCACCCGGCGGGCGGCGGCCCGGCTGCGGCGGCCGAACGGCAGCGGCACGCCCCAGCGGTCGCCGTCCAGGCCCAGCCGGATCAGGTCCGAGCCCCGGATCCGGGCCGAGGTGTCGAAGCTGCGCCGCTGGGGCAGGTAGCCGATCCGGCGGCTGGCCCGGCCCGGCGGCTGGCCCAGCACGCTGACCTGGCCGCTGGCCACCGGCAGCACCCCGAGCAGGGCCTTGAGCAGCGTCGATTTGCCCGCGCCGTTCGGGCCCAGCACCGCCACGAACTCACCCGGGCCCACCCGGAGGTCCACCCCGCTCCAGATCGTGGCCCCGCCCAGGCGCACGGCCGCGTTCCGCAGTTCCAGGACCGCGGTCCCGGCCGCTGACTCCACGGCCGGTGCCTGCGGCGGGACGACGGTGGCTGCCGGATGAGCGCTATGGGCGGTGTTCACGCTGGCCTCCTTCACGTGGCGCTACCTGCCGGTCGCCCGGTGCAGCGCCGCCGCCAGCCGCTGCAACTGGCTCACCTGCCACTGCTCGAACGTGGCGCCGGCCGGGGCCAGGGTCTCGGTGACCGTGGTCACCGGGATGTGGTGCGCCCTGGCCGCCTTCACCTGGGCGGCCACGTCCGGGGTGGCGTTCTGGCGGTTGTAGATGTAAACCTTGATCTGCCGGCTGGCGATCTGGCGGTCGATGGCGGCCTTGTCCCCGGCGGTCGGCTCGCTGCCCTCACTGATCGCCGTCAGGAACCCCGGCGGCGTCAGCAGCTTCAGCCCGAGCGCGGCCGCCAGCGGCGACACGATCGACTCCGAGGCTCCCACCGGCGTCCCCGCGTACCGGGCCTGGATCTGGGCGATGAGGCGGTTGTACCGGGCCAGTGCGGTCGCCTCGAACCAGTGCTGGCGGCGGGTGAAGTAGCCGGCGTCGGCCGGATCGAGCCGCCGGTAGCCGGCGGTGATGGCGCTGATCACCCGCCGGACGCTGGCCGCCGAGTACCACTGGTGCGGGTTGCTGCCGTCGCTGAGTCCCAGCAGGCTCCCGACGGTCAGCTCCGTCCGGCCCGCCACCGGGTTCGCGGAGATCAGCTTCGGCGCCCACGGGTCGTACCCGATGCCGTTAATGATCACCAGCTTGGCCGAGGCGATGGTCCGGGCGTCGGCGGCGGTCGGCTCGTAGTCGTGCGGGTCGGTGCTGGGGCTGGTGACGATGCTGGTCTCGGTGACATGGCTGCCGCCCAGCTGGCTGGCGATGCTGCCCCAGACGTTCTCCGCCGCCACCACCGGGATCTTCCCCGGAGAATCACCGCCGGACGCCTGCGACCCCGGCGCCACCGTCGCGCACCCCGCCACCGCCAGCGCGGTCACCGCCAGCGCCGCGCCGGCCACTCGGGGCGCCGGGAGCATGACCCTCATCCGGGGGAGCCTTTCTCGGGCGCGTGCCAGCGGGCCCGGCACGTCGGTCGATGAGAAATGAAACCGGTCATCATTCCGGCGACCGGTCCATCACAGCATAATGAAAACGGTTACCGTTGTCATCTTGTTCCCGGCCGGACGGCGTCCAGCACAACCCAGCAAACACCGCCCTTAACGGGTGTATCCGGGGTTATCAGGGCCATGATTGGGTCATGGGGACCGGCACCCGCGCCGGGTCAGGCGCGCAGTGCCGCACACCACTGGAGGCGCGCCGTGAACGTCGGCGAAGAACTGGCGGAAGCCCGCCGCCAGTCCGGTCTCACCGTGACTCAGGTCAGCCAGCGGACCCGCATCAGGGAAACCATCATCCGCGGCATCGAGCACGACGACTACACCGGCTGTGGCGGGGACTTCTACGCCCGGGGGCACCTCCGGGCCATCGCGCGGGCGGTCGGCACCGATCCAGGGCCGCTAGTCCGCGAGTACGACGCGAGCCACCCCCGGGGGACGCCGGTCAGCACGGCCGACATCTTCCGGTCGGCCCGGCCGATCGCGATCCCGGAGCCCCGGCGGCCGCGCTGGGGGCTGGCGGCGCTGCTGGTGGTGGTGCTCGGGCTGGGGGGGTACGCGGCCTACCACTTCCTCGCGGGCACCGGGCACCCGGCCAGGGGCACGGCCGCCGGTCACTCACAGCGGGGCAGCGCCGCCGCGGCCGGGCTTTCCGGCGCCAGCACCGCTCCGGCGAGCCAGGGGCCGGCCGGTTCCGGCCAGGCGTCCCCGGGGGCGTCGGCCAGCCCGCCGGCCGCGCCCTACGCGCACCGGATCGCCGTCGGCCTGACCGCCAGGCAGGCCTGCTGGGTGGGTTTCTACACCCGCCAGGGCAGGTTCCTGTTCCAGGCCTACGCGGTCCCCGGCACGACGAAGGCGTGGTCATTCCGCCATCCCGTTGAGATGCGGATCGGCAATCCCGGCGGTATCCGGCTGACCGTTGACGGCAAGCGGCTGCACCCGGGCACGGCCGGACCGGTCACGCTGCACCTGCGGCTGCACGGCAACGTATCCGCCTGACCGCCCGGCGGGCTGGGCCCGGCCGGGCGGTCAGCTCCCGCGGCCGATCGCTTCCCCATCGTCAGGAAACGGGCAGTTCACAGGCCGGCTGGGGGCCTGACCTTCGTGATCGCCGGTGTTACGCTCCATTTCTGGGTGGAAGTGTGACGCATGACCCGGGTGGGGTTTCGAGGCGGAGGCGTGACCAGCGGGGTGCCACCGCCCTTAGTGAAGCCGTACCCGGTGCGGTGCTGGAGCGCAAGCTGCACCCCCCGCACCGGCGCGAGGACTGGGTGCCGCGCCCGGAACTGACCCGCTACCTGGACTCCTGCCATGCCCGGCTGATCCTCGTCGACGCCCCGGCCGGGTACGGCAAGACCACCCTGCTGGCGCAGTGGCAGGCCGCGTCCGCGCGGGCCCGGCCGTTCGGCTGGGTGTCGCTGGACACCGGCGACAACGACCCGCAGCGGCTGTGGCGGCATGTGGCGTGCGCACTGCGGCGGGCGCTCCCCGGGCTGGACGGCACGGACCTGCCCGGGCCGGCCGGCGGCACCGGCCTGCCCGGCCTGCCCGAGCCGCCCGGCGGCCCGGACGCTGGCAACGCCGGCCCGCTGCTCTCGCGCCTCGCCAACGCGCTGGCCGCGGCGGCCGAGCCGGTGGTGCTGGTGCTTGACGACTATCACCTCATCACCGAGCAGCGCTGCCACCAGCAGCTCGAATGGCTGCTGCAGCAGCTCTCGCCGCCGGTCTCGATCGCGCTGAGCACCCGGGCCGACCCGCCGCTGCCGCTCGGGCGGCTGCGGGTCGCCGGCGAGCTGGCTGAGATCCGGATGCCAGGACTGCGCTTCACGGTGGCGGAGGCGGCAGCGCTGATCGAGGCCGCCGCCGGCCGCCGCCCCGGCCACCGCGACCTGGCCGATCTGGTGCAGCGGGCCGAAGGGTGGCCGGCCGGGCTGTACCTGGCGGCCCTGTCGCTGCGGGCCGAGCCCGACCCGGCCGGATTCATCCGCCGGTTCACCGGCAGCAACCGGTTCATCGCCGACTACCTCACCGAGGAGGTACTCGCCCGCCAGCCGCCCGAGGTGCGGGAGTTCCTGCTCCGCACATCCGTGCTGGGCAGGTTCACCGTGCCGCTGTGCGACGCGGTCACCGGGGCCGGCGACGCCGCGGAGCTGATCGAGACGCTCGAGCGCCAGAACCTGTTCGTGGTGCCCCTGGATGACCAGCGGCAATGGTTCCGCTACCACCATATGTTCGGGCAGCTGCTGCTCAGCCTGCTGGCCCGGGCCGAGCCAGCCGCAGTGCCGGCGCTGCACCAGCGCGCCAGCGACTGGTTCCGGGAACATACGGACCCGGCCGAGGCCATCGAGCACGCGCTGGCCGCCGGGAACACCGTCAGCGCGGTGGAGCTGATCGGCCGGCACTGGTATTCGTTCGCGGACGCGGGCCGGGCGCCCGACGTCCGCAGGTGGCTCCGCGCGCTGGGGGACGACGGGATCGGCGCCAGCCCGCTCGCCGCTCACTGCGCTGCCTGGGTGGCGGCGCTGGCCGGCGAACGGCAGACGGTCAGCCGCTGGCTGCCGGTGATCGAGGCGGGCGGGAAGCAGGGGCCGCTGCCGGACGGCATGCGGTCCCTCGGGTCGTCGGCGGCGCTGCTCGAAGCCACGTTCGGGTTCACGGGCCTGGCGCCGATGCGCAAGGCGGCAGCCCGGGCGGTCGAGCTGGAGAACGATCCAGCCACCCCCTGGTATGCGCTGGCCCGCGCCACGCTCGGGACCGCGCTGTACTTCTCGGGCGAGTTCACCGGCGCGATCCGGTACCTGGACGAGGCGCTGGCCAGCGAGCCCCGGATGGCACACATCCGGCTGCTGGCGCTGGCCATGCGCTCGCTGACGGCACTGGAGCAGGGCCGGCTCGGGGAGGCGCGGCAGGCGGCCGACACGGCCAGGGAGCTGAACACCACGCCCGCCGCCGAGCCCGGCGACGGCCCCCCGGGCACGCTGGCCCTGATAGCCGCGGGCGCGGTCCGCGCCGCGCAGGGCAGGCCGGGAGAGGCTCGCTCCGATCTTGAGCACGCCCTGGGTGCCCGGAGCCGGTGGCCGGGCCTGAGCCCGTGGCCGACCCTGGAGGGCTTGCTACGCCTCGCCGGGACGCAGCTGGACCAGGGGGACCTCGCCGCGGCTGCGGCCGCCATCGAGCAGGCAGGCACCCTGCTGACCCTGCTCCCGGACGGTGCCCGGCCGCAGCGGGAACGGCTGGCGCGGCTGGCGCGCCGGCTCGCGGCCGACTCGGCGGGCGGATCGCTCCCTGAGCCCCTCACCGAACGCGAGCAGGGAGTGCTGCGGCTGCTCGGCGGGCCGCTCTCGCTACGGGAGATCGGGCGGGAGCTGAGCCTGTCCGCGAACACGATCAAGACCCACACCCGGGCCATCTACCGGAAGCTCGGCGTTCCCGGCCGCCAGCAGGCGGTGGCCAGGGGGCGCGAGCTCGGGGTGTTCTTACCGCCGGCGCCGCTCACCACCGGGGAATCCGGCGGCCGCAGGTCACAGCAGCTCGAGCTGCCGTGCCCGCCGGACCGCCTCGCCCCGGCGGGTGGCGCCCAGCTTGCGGAAGATGCTCCGCAGGTGGGACTTGACGGTGTTGACGGACAGGTACAGCTCGTCGGCGATCTCCGTGGTGCTGAGCATCCCGGACGCGCACTCGAGCACCTCCCGTTCCCGCTCGCTGAGCCGGTCGACGATGACCGGGTCCGGCCCGCCGTCACGCGGCGGCGCCGCGAGCCGCGAGCCGCTGGTGGCCCCGCCCGGAGTGCCCTGGCCCGCCCCGAGCAAGCGCGGGAACGAACGAGCTAGCACCGGGTCCTGTTGCAGGACCGGGTCGAGCCATGCCCGTTCCAGCCGGAACGGCAGCCGGAGCTGCTCCGGCTCGGCCAGCCGCAGCGCGTGCCCGAGCGCGCGCCGCCCGCCAGCCTGGTCGCCCGTCCGGTACCGGAGCGCGGCCTCAGCCAGGCACGCTTCCAGCGCGGCGGGTTCTGGCAGCGCCCGGGCGGGGGCCGGGGGCACCGTCGCCAGCGCCTGGCAGGCGGCGGCCAGGTCGTCGGCTGCCAGCCATGCGCGGGCCAGCGCCACCGCCGCCAGGGGCCCGGTCCCGGCGCGCCGGGCGCTCGCTGCCGCCTGGCCGGTATCCCCGGCGGCAGCCCGGGCCCGGGAGTCGGCCAGCAGCAGCTGGCGGTCCAGCCATGACGGCGGCGACCAGCCGCGCCGCGCCCGGCCGAGCAGGTCCAGGGCAGCCCTGGGACGCCCGCTGGCCACCTTCAGCCGCGCGGCGACCAGGGCTGCGAGCGCCGACTCCAGCTTGTCCGGGCGGGCCCGCAGCGCGTGTTCTGCCTGCTCCAGCAGGCTGCGGGAGTCAGCGATCCGGTCATGCTCCAGGTGTGCCCACGCCAGCGCGAGGCCGGCGGCCGCGCCCGGCGGGGGCAGCCCTGGCTGGCCTCCGCTGACGGCAGCCGCCGCCAGCGCGGCGGCGCGGCCGAGCCGGCCTTGCAGCGCTTCGGTCAGGGCCTGCTCACCGATGCACTCACCACGGTCACGGGCGCTGCCGTCATCGGCGGCCGCAGCGTCATCGAGCAGGGCCGCTGCCGTAGCGAGCAGGTCAGCCGCGTTGCCGAAGCGGCCGCGCCAGGTCTCGACCGCGCCTCGTCCGGCCATCACCTGGGCGCGTGCCCCTGGGCGCCGGTCAAGCAGGCCGGCCGGGGAGTGCCGGAGCACGCGTTCGGCTGCTGCCACCGAGTCTTCCGCGAGCGCGAGGTCACCGGCCTGGCGCGCCAGCGCCAGCCGGAGCTGAGCGACCGCCAGCCGGGACGGCGCCTCTGCCGTGGCCGGGAGCCGCTGCAGCCGCTCCTGCGCCGCGGACAGCAGGCCAGCCGCGGTGTCCGCCCGGTGCTCGCGCACCGCCATCCCGGCGGCAACCAGCAGCGGCGGCGCCTGCGACGGCACCGGGTCAGGCGGCATCTGCTGGAACATGCCCGCCAGTGGCTCTCCTGCCCGGGGCTCGATCAGCCGCCCGGAAGCAAGCTCGTCCACGACGGTCCTGGCGGCGAGCTCCCAGTCGCCGGCCGCGGCGGCGTGGCGGACGGCATCGGCGAGGCTGCCGTGCCGCCGGAACCACCGTGCCGCCCGCCGGTGCAGCTCGCCGACGTCGCACCGGGGCTCCCGGCGCAGCTTCAGTCGCAGCACCTCGGCGAACAGCGAGTGGTAGCGATACCAGTCATGCCCCAGCGGCTGGATGAACGCGTTCGCCTGCGCCTGCGCCGCGAGCACGCCGGCTGCCTGCCCGTCACCGGTCAGCTCTCTGGCCAGGTCAGCGCTGACCCGGTCGAGGATGCTGGTCTTCATCAGCAGGTCGCGCGCGCTGGCCGGCTCGCTGTCGAGCACCTCGTCCACCAGGTAGCCGAGGATCGCGCTGTCTTCCGCGCTGAACTCCTTCACGAACTGCTCCGGGTCGGGATGGCCGCGCATGGACAGGGCCGCCAGCCGGAGTCCCGCGGCCCAGCCCTCGTTCCGCTCGGTGAGCGTCGCCAGCGCGGGCGGCGACAGGCTGATGCCGTGCAGCCCCAGCAGCAGCCCCGCTTCGGTGGCGGTGAAGGCGAGATCGCCGGCCCGGATCTCGGCCAGGTCCCCGGTCAGCCGGAACCGGTGCAGCGGCAGCAGCGGATCCATCCGGGACGTGATCACCAGCCGCAGCCCCGCGCTGGCGTACCGCAGCAGGTAGGCAAGCTCATCGAGGGTCCGCTGGCTGGTCACCAGGTGAATGTCGTCGAGCACCAGCACCGCCGGCGGGGCCTGGCCAGCCACCGCCGATGCCAGCCGGAGCAGGAACTCATGCCGGGCGGAATCTCCCTGCACGCAGGCCTGCCCGGGCGGGGGAACCGGGACGCCGCCCCGCCTGAGCGCTTCGGCCAGGTAGAGCCAGAACGTCCCCGGCTGATTGTCATACCGGTCAACCGACATCCAGGCCGCCGGGCCGGGCTCGCTCCGGGCGGCCAGCCAGGACGCGGCCAGGATCGTCTTGCCTGCCCCTGGCGGGCCGGTGACGACGGTGAGCGGCCGCCGGACACCGGCGGCGAGCAGCTTCTCCACCCGCGGCCGGGAGACCGTCCAGTCGGGCAGCGCCGGCGCCCTGATCTTGGAGAGGAGAAGATCCTCGCCGGCCCCTGGGCCGTCATTTCCCGCGCCCTCGATCCCGGGGCGGTCGTGCCCGGGTTGTTCCCCATCCGGGCGTTCGATCAGGCGGGCGGCTTGTTTCGGCATGAGTGACCCCCCTTGCCAGCCCCCAGGGTCACTCCAGCCCGCCCAGCCGCTCACGGCGCGCTCGGGCTTCCCCGGCCCCCCTCGCGCGGACGCCCATCCGCCCGCGACAGCAAGCACCACAGCCGTGGGAGCTTCTAGTTTTTCCGCTCGTGCGCCCGCTGTCATCACCCCCGCCTCGCCTCACCCGGGGTGAGTGCCCTCTCGCGCACGGGAATCGATCCTGGCCACCGCCGTCACGGCGGCCGCACAATCACCCGGTACGAGTGGGGCGCGGCTGCCCAGGTGAGGGCAGCGTGGTGAGCGTTGACTGCTGCCGATCCGCCCGGGATGTGCTGCCGTGGCCTCCCCTTACTACGAGATCCGCGTCGCCGGAATCCTCCCGCCGGAGATCCTGCTCGATTTCGAGCGCCTGTCGGCCTCCGTGGAGCCGGTCGAGACGGTGCTGCACGGCCGGCTGCCGGACCAGGCGGCGCTGCAAGGCCTCCTCGCCCGGCTGGAGCTGTTCGGCGTTCAGCTCGTAGAGGTGCGCCGCCTCCGCGCCGACACGCCTCCGGACAGCTCGAACTCGGCTCCGGACAGGTGAGTCGCACGGGCCGGCGCCAGGCGCCCGCGGGGCACTAGCGGGGTGGGGCGCGTGCTTGCCCAGGCCGCCGGTCTCGCTCTGCTCGCCGCCATCTCCCCGCCCGCGCTCCTGCTCACAGCCGTCTATCTGGGCTCTGCCCGGCCCCGGCAGACCGCGCTGTGCTACCTGGCGGGGGCTGCGCTGACGGCCACCGTCATCGGCGTGGCAGCGCTGCTGGCGCTCCGGGCCGGGCATCTGGACCTGCACAGCTCCCGGACCCCCCGCTACGGCCTGCGGTTCGGCCTGGGGCTGGTCATTCTCGCTGCCGCAGCTGTGGTGGCCTACCGGGGACCCCGGCGGCCGGCGGGCGCGCGGCGGCCGCCGGGGAGGATGGCCCGGCTGCTCGCCACTCCCGGACCAGCCGCCGCGCTGCTCGCTGGCGCGGTGACGTTCGGGCCGTCGCTCACGTTCATCGCCGCCGTCCAGGTGATCGCCACGGCCCGGGCCAGCGACCTGCTCAGCGCCGCGGGCCTGGTCATGGTGGTCGTCATCGACGTGATGTTCGTGTGGCTGCCGTTCCTCGCCTTCCTGCTCGCTCCGGAGGTCACCGCCCGCCGCCTGGGCGGCTTCAACGGCTGGCTGCGCGCGCATGGGCACGCCATCCTCACCGCGGCGCTGACCGTGGCCGGGGCGATCCTGGTCGCGGACGGACTGGCCGGCCTGATCAGCCGGGCGTGACCGGGTCACCTGCCACGGGTGAGGCCGGGGGCTACGGGCTGGCGATACTCGGCAGTGTGGACCCGCTGGGCGGGCTGCGGTCAGCGCGCAGGCGAATGACCGATCCCGTGGACTCACTGGCCCAGGCTGTCGCGGAACGTGTCACCGGGCTGCTCGTCGGCGCGCTGGATGTGAACGCGCTGCTGCAGCGCGTCGCGGTCAACGACGTGCTCGGCCGGGTGGACCTGAACGGGCTGCTGGACCGGGTGGACCTGCACGGGCTGCTGGACCGGGTGGACATCGACCGCCTGCTGGACCGGGTGGACATCGACCGCCTGCTGGCGCGGGTGGACGTCGACCGGCTGCCGGACC
>JAIRTY010000688.1 GCA_031254715.1 Nocardiopsaceae bacterium
TGATCTCGTCTGGCGCGGCCGGTGCCAGACTAGCGGCCTGGCGCCCGATCGCGATCCGCAGCCGGGCCTCGACCTCGGCCGGGCCGGCGGTGTCCAGCAGCACGTCGTCCGCGCCCCACTCCGCGGTCACGGCGGCCAGTCCGCCCTCGGTCACGATCGCGAGCACCGGTGCCTCCGAGCCCACCGTGCGCAGCAGCCTGCACAGCGACTTAGCCTGGATGAGGTCGCGCCGGGCGTCGACCAGCACCGCGTCCGGGGGCGCCGCGTCAGCCAGCGCCGACGCGTCCGGCGGCGCGGTGCGCACCAGGTGGAGCAGCAGGCCCAGCGACGGCAGGACCTCGGGCGGGGACTCGGCGGCACCGGTGAGCAGGAGCAGTTCACTCACCTGCTGCCACCTCCGCCCTGCGTCCGCCGTGCAGGAAACTGCCCATGGACACGTACCCCAAGTACCGGGGGCGGCACTGCCCTGACCCGTTGCCTGCGAGGATACCGAATATGGCGACAGCGACGATGCGCTACTGGGCGGCTGCCAAGCAGGCTGCGGGGGTGGCGGAGGAGAGCGTCAGCGCGGCCACGCTGGCCGACGCGCTGGCCGTGATCGCCCGCGGGCGCGAGGAGCTGCGGGGAGTCCTGGCCAGGTCCTCGTTCCTGGTCAACGGGGACCCGGTGGGCGGCCGGGCACCGGACTCGGTGCCGCTCGCCGACGGGGCGGTCGTTGAGGTGCTGCCGCCGTTCGCCGGCGGATGAGCGCGCGGCGGCGCCGTCGCCCGAAAGGTGGTGAACCCTCCGGCCGGCCGGGCCGTTATCAGGATGTGGAGCGCTTTGACCGTGGCACTGACACGGGCTCGCCTGGACCGGCGTCCGACGAGGCGCTGGTGCGTGCGCTCTATGCCGAGCACGCGGCGCCGCTGCTGCGCTACGCGCTCCGGCTGACCGACGGCGACCGGCAGCGGGCGGAGGACATCGTTCAGGAGACGCTGCTACGGGCCTGGCTGCATCCGGAGGCGATCGCCGCGCGGCCCGCCCGCCCGTGGCTGTTCGCGGTCGCCCGCAACCTGGCGGTGGACGCGCACCGGGCCAGGAAGGCCCGCCCGCCGGAGGTGGCCGACTCCGCGCTGGAAATTCTGCCGGTTCCCGACGAAGCTGATCGGGTGCTCGAATCGTGGGCGGTCGCCGAGGCACTGGGCGAACTACGGCCCGAGCACCGCCGGGTGCTGGTGGAGACCTACTACC
This sequence comes from Nocardiopsaceae bacterium, assembly GCA_031254715.1. Taxonomy (GTDB): domain Bacteria; phylum Actinomycetota; class Actinomycetes; order Streptosporangiales; family Streptosporangiaceae; genus JAIRTY01. Next base: position 1,234 of record JAIRTY010000688.1, read on the forward strand.
TGGGCCGTTCGGTGGCCGAGGCGTCGGTCGTGCTCGGCATACCCGCAGGTACGGTGAAATCCCGGACCTTCTACGCGCTCCGCGCGCTCAAGCTCGCACTGGAGGAACGAGGGCTGACGCCATGACGGCCAGGGACGAGTGCCGCGACATCCGGCAGGCGCTCGGGGTGTACGTGATCGGCGCCATCGAGCCGGCCGAGCGTGCCCAGGTGGATGAGCACCTTGCCGCCTGCCCGGGGTGCCGGGAGGAACTGGCCGGCCTGGCGGGGCTGCCCGCGTTCCTGCACCGGGTCCCGGTCGGCGAGGCGCAGCGGCTGGCCGCCGACGAGGAGGGGGCCGTGCTCCCCCTGCCGTCGGCGAAGGTGCTGGACTCGCTGCTGGCCCGCACGGCCCGGGTGCGGCGGGCACGCAGGTGGCGCGCGATCACGGCGGCGGCCGCCGCGGTCGCGGTGGCGGCCGGGGGCGGCGTGGCCGGGGCGCTGGCGGCCGGTTCCGGCGGGGCGCACTCGGTGGCAGGCGGCTGGCACACCGTAACCGGGACCGGCCCGCACACCACGGCGGCCCTGACGGTCAAGTACGCCACCAGGGACTGGGGGACGGGCATGAAGGTGCACGTCCACGGGATCCAGCCCGGGACCGTCTGCCAGCTGCGGGTCATCGACACGGCGGGCCATGCCACGGTGGCGGCGAGCTGGCAGGTGCCCTACCACGACACCAGCATCTGGTACACCGCATCGTCGTCGGTGCCCGAGGGCAGCCTGCGCAGCTTCCAGGTAACGTCCGGCGGGAAGGTCCTGGCGACCGTCGGCGCCAGGGAATGACCGGCGCTTTCCGCGCGCTGTAAGCGGTCGTGAGTCCTGGCTTGATCGCGCTCGTGGCCGCGCTCGCGGTGGCGCTCGCCGCCGGGGGGCTGTGGCGGTGGCGTGACGGCAGGATGCGCGCGGCCCGGGCCGCCTCCGCCGGTACCCGGCTCAGCGAGCATGACCTGGGCGTCCCGCTGGGTCAGCGGGCGACGCTGCTGCAGTTCTCCTCCGAGTTCTGCGCCCCGTGCCGGGCAGCCCGCTCGGCCCTGGCTGACATCGCTGCCCGCACCGACGGCGTGACGCACGTCGAACTCGACGTCGCCGACCGTCTCGACCTGGTGCGCCGGCTGGACGTGCGCCGGACCCCCACCGTCTTCGTGCTGGGCCCGGACGGGCTGGTCACGCAGCGGGCCAGCGGCCGGCCGCGGCCGGCCGACGTGGTCGCCGCGATCGGCGGCATCGGCAGCCAGGAAAGCCGGCCGGTTTAGGGGTGCGTCAGTGACAGCCGGCCTGACCGCGCATAGCATCGGATCCGTGCTCCCCCCCGTCGTCGCCGGGCCCGGGCAGCCGCGCGCGTGCCAGCCGCGGCTCGCATTGACCCTGCGCCCGCCGCTGACCAGGCGGCGCGCGGTCGATTTCTGCCGGGTCGCGACGGCCCTGTGTCGCCAGGTGCCACGCCCGGATCAGCCCGCCGAGCGGGGATTTCACGGGCACGTCTCCCTGAGCCGGTAACGACCAGTGAGCCTGTGCCCGTCCCGGGCGGCCCGCCGGTCCGGGCCAGCGCAACTGACCCGGCCGGCTGACGGCGTGGTGTGAGCGCACCCGTACCCCGGACCCCAGGAAGGCGCAGTCATGAAAGTCGACCCCAGAGGACAGCGCTTCAGTGCCGCGCTGACCACCATTGTCCTGGCGGTAGTGCTAGCTATCGGCAACGCCGGCGGCTGGCTGCTGGCCGCGCAGGCGGTGGTGTTCGCCATCGGGACCGTGCTCGGCCTGCAGGCAGCGCCCTACGGGCTGATCTACCGGTGGCTGGTGCGGCCCCGGCTCGGCCCGCCCGCTGAGATGGAGGACGCCGCGCCGCCCAGGTTCGCGCAGGGGGTCGGCCTCGTCGTCAGCCTGATCGGCGTGATCGGCTATGCCACGGGCGTCACCGCCCTGGGCATGGCTGGCGCCGCGGCCGCCCTGGCGGCCGCGTTCCTGAACGCAGCCTTCGGCCTGTGCCTGGGCTGTGAGATGTACGTGATAATCCGACGCATCTGGCCGGGCCGCCAGGCGGACCCGGCCAAGCCTGACAAGGAGGTTGCCGCATGAGCCGTTCTGACGTCCTGGTGGACGCCGATTGGCTGGAGGCCCATCTGGATGATTCTGGCCTGGTCATCGCCGAGGTGGACGAGGACACCAGCGCCTACGCCAAGGGTCATATCCGTAACGCCATCAAGATCGACTGGAAGCAGGACCTGCAGGACCCGGTCCGCCGTGACTTCGTGGACAAGACCGGCTTCGAGGCGTTGCTGTCGCGGCTCGGCATCAGCAACGAGTCAGGGACGCGGACATACTCGCCGAGGAGAACCGGCTGCTGCGCGCGGCAAACGCTGCGGCGGCAATGGTAATCGGCGG
>JAIRTY010000703.1 GCA_031254715.1 Nocardiopsaceae bacterium
AGCCGGCCGGTACCCCCGTCGGCCCGCAGCCGGCCGGTACCCCCGTCGGCCCGCAATCTGCCCGTATCCCCGCCGGCCCCCAGGCCGCGTCCCCCCGCCCGGCGGTCCGGGTGGTCGAGCCGCCGGACCTGCCCGCCGCGCTGGGACCCGGCCCGCTGGTCCTGCCCGACGAGGCGGTGATGCGGGACCTGGCCGCCCGGTATCAGCTCGACCGCGGCCGCACGGTCGTGTTCGAGCGCACGTTCCTGCGCTGGGACCGGGACTGGAGCAGTGCCGCCGCCCCCGCCGGGTTCGACAGCGAGATCACTTCCGGGCAGGTGCCGCGGGAGCTGCTGGGGGTGGCCAGTGAGCTGAGCGAGCGCAGCTCGGACTGGTGGCGGCAGGTCGGGGCGGTGGCGGCGCGAGACCACCAGGTGCTGGCCTGTGCCTGGAACCGGCATCATCCCACCGAGTACGCGCCCTACTTCGACGCAGACCCAAGGGACGGGTTCGGCCGGGGGGTGCGGCCGGACCTTTCCACCGCCATCCACGCCGAGGCCGCGGTCATCGCCACCGCCGCCCGGGCCGGGATCCGGCTGGCGGGCGCCGACCTGTACACGACGACGTTCCCGTGCCCGGCCTGCGCCCGCCTCATCGCCGAGGCGGGGATGGCGCGCTGCTTGTTCACCGGGGGGTACTCGCTGCTGCACGGCGAGCAGGTGCTGCGCGCCGCCGGCGTCACCCTGATCCGCGTCAGCACCGGCCCGGCCGCCCCGTTAGCCGCGCCCGCGCCCGCCAGGGGTTCCGGTAGGTCACGCGACGCTTTGTTACGGCCAGGATGACCACAGTCCAGCAAGCCAAAGCGAGGCCGCCCGTCACGATTGCCTTGCCAGGCGCCCCGCCAGAGGCGAGGGTAACGGCACGTCACAGGATGCGTTATCGGGGGACCTGTGGGTGGCCGGCGGCGCGATCGGCTGCATCGGTCCGGACGGGCATGGCGAGTGCCGTGAGGATGGTGGCGATCAGGCCGACTGCGGCGGCGGCAACGAAGCTGTAGGCATAGCCGCTGGCCTGTGCGGCCTTTCCGGCGCCCGCGAGGCCCTGTATGTGTTCACTGGCGAGAGTGACCAGGACTGCTATCCCGAGGGAACCGCCGATCTGTTGTGCGCTGTTGATGAGCCCCGCGGCCAGGCCCTGTTCGTCGTCTCGGACGCTGCCGGTGGCAGCGATTGTTGCGGTGCTGATGAAAGCGCCGAACCCGATGCCCAAGACGATCATTCCAGGGAGAACGACGCCAGCGTAGGTGCTGGTGGCCGTTACCCGGGACAGCAGCAACGTGCCGAGCGTCATCAGCGCGGTGGCGGTGACCAGTACCGGTTTGAGGCCCATGGCGGCGGCCAGGCGCGGCGAGATGACAGCTACGGTGCCGACGAGCACGCCCAGCGGCAGGAACGCCAGCCCGGCGGCGAGCGGGCCGAAGCCGTCCACGTCCTGGAGCTGCAAAGACAGCATCAGGATGCAGGCCCCCATGATCATCGAGACAAGGACGGCCACGGCATTGGCAGCCGCGAGCGCGCGGAGGCGGAAGATGCGAAGGGGCATGAGCGGGCTGCTGGCTCGGCATTCCAGCCACGTGAACCCGGCCAGCAGCAAGACACCTGCGATGACCGGGATGACGGTGGTGACAGCGGCCAGCCCGGACTGGCTGATCCGGATCAAGCCATAGACGAGGGCGAGCAGCCCGGCAGTGACCGTCAGCCCGCCCGGAACGTCGTAGCCGTGGGCCGGGCCGCGGTTACGGGTTTCCTGGAAGAGGCGGAATGCGATCGGGATCGCGATTGCGGCGGGCGGGACGTTGACAAACATGATCGCCCGCCAGCTGATGAAGTGGGTGAGCACGCCGCCGAGGAAGGCGCCCAGCGCGAAACCGCTGGCGGAAGTTGCCCCCAGCCATCCCAGCGCGCGGTCCCGTCGTGGTCCTTCCGGGAAGATGGTGGTGATGAGCGACAGCATCGCGGGGGCGACCATGGCCGCGCCGATGCCCTGCGCCGCGCGCATGACGATGAGCATCAGCCCGCTGACCGCGAGCCCGCCGCCAAGCGAGGCGGCGCCGAAGACGGCCAGGCCAGCAACGAACAGCCGCCGGCGGCCCAGCAGGTCCGATAGCCGCCCCCCGAGCAGGAGCAAGCCCCCCAGGGTCAGGCCGTAAGAAGCGGCAACCCACTGCAGCCCGGAACGCGACAGGCCGAACTGGTGGCCGATCACCGGGAGCGCCACATTCACGATGGAGAAGTCCAGCAGCAGCATCAACTGAACGCTGCACAGCAGGATCAACGGCCGGAGCCCATCGCGCTTCCCCGGCCGGGCAGACATCACCGCAAGCCGGAGCCTGGCGGACAGAGCGTGATCATCCGGTAAACCATAGCCGGGTACCAGCACCCGGAAATTCACCGGTCACAATGGCGTTGGCACGGCGCCCCTCCAGCAGCGTCGAGCGCATGCCCCCGGAACCGGTGCCCTAGGCCTCGCGGCCGGGCCGGGAGCTGAACCGCATCCGGACCGGCGTCTCGTTCCCGGCTGCCGGATCACCCACCAGGACGTGGGCGTGCACGTGCCGGATGGTCGCGCCGGTGTACCGGCAGTCGCCGTTGCGTACCCCCAGCCCGTAGTGCCCAAGACCGTGCCGCTCGCGCACCTGCCCCAGCACGTGCCAGAAGTCCGCCTGCGCCGCGGCGGACAGGTCCAGCAGGTCGGCGGCGTGCTCCCGGGGCACCAGCAGCAGGTGCAGGGCCGTGCCGGGGTAGGGGAACTCGTTCGGGGTGACGGTCCAGTGCCCGGTCGCGAAGAGGATCTGCTGCCGGGCGTGCCGGCGCAGCCCGTCCGGGCAGAACAGGCAGATCCCGGCCGCATCGAGCTCCCGCATGTCGGCCAGCTGCTCGGGGGTGCGCGCGTTCCCGAAGCAGTACAGGCTCACGCCCGCTGCCAGTCCAGGAACGAGTACCGGATCCCGGTCGTGGGCTCGGCGGCGTCCTCGCGCGAGACCAGTTCGAAGTCATCCAGCCAGCCCGCTGGCATCCGTCGGTCGCCGTCGAAGCGGTGATAGATCCGGGTCAGGTAAACCCGGTCAACCCACGGCAGCACCTCCGCGTACACGGTGGCGCCGCCGATGACGAAGAACTCGTCGCACCCGGCCTGGCTGGCCTGCCCGGCGGCGTCCGCCAGCGCCCGTTCCAAAGATTCTGCGGCCTTCACGCCCCCGCCCAGCGCTGCCCGGGGGCCGCGGGTGACCACCACCGACGTCCGGCCGGGCAGCGGGTGGCCGAGCCGGGCCAGGATCGACTCATGGGTGACCCGGCCCATCACCACGACGTGGCCGGTGGTCAGCGCCCGGAACCGGCGCAGGTCACCGGGGATATGCCAAGGCAGCGCACCGCCCGCGCCGATGATGTCATCCTCGGTGGCGGCCACGACCAGCGACGTGATCACGGCGAGACCGGGATGGAGCCGATCGACGGGTGCGGCTCGTAGTCGGCCAGCTCGAAATGATCGGCGCGGAAGTCGTGGATGTCGGCCACCTTCTCCCCCGCCTCGGTCAGCCGCACCGTGGGCAGCCGCCGGGCCGCCCGGCCGGTCATCTCGCGGGCGGCTCCGGCCTGGTCGGCGTAGATGTGGGCGTCGGAGATCGTGTGGTAGTAGGTGCTCGCCGGGATGCCGGTGAGCTGCTCCAGCATCAGCAGCAGCGCCGCGTACTGGATCATGTTCGCCGGCACCCCGACCGGCACGTCTCCCGACCGCTGGAACATGTGCAGGTGCAGGCCGCCGCCGAGAACCCGGACATGCACCCAGCCGTGGCAGGGGGCGATGGTCGCGCGGGGCTGCTTGCCGTGCCCCCGCACCAGGTACTGCGGGATCCACGGGGACACGAAGTGGGTCCGGTCCGCCGGCAGCTCGGTGAGCTGCTCCACCAGGTGCGCGAACTGGTCGAAGCCGCCCCCCTCAGCGGTCGGGAAGTACCGGAACGCGCCGCCGTAGGACCCGGGCCCGAGATGCCCGGGCGGCAGCCCCCGCCGGGCGGTCTTCTCCTCGGTCGCCCACGGCCCCCACCAGTCGCAGCCGAACTCGGCCAGCTCGGCCAGGGTGGTGGCGCCGTTGATGAACGCGCACAGCTCCCCGATCGGCTTGCGCCAGAACGACTTCAGGCTCCGCTCGGTGATCAGCGGGAAGCCGTTGGCCAGGTCGAACCGCATCGCCTGCTGCATCAGCGTGAGCGCGGGCGGCCCCTGCCGGGTCGGCACCTCCGCCCCCTCCGCCAGGATCCGTGCCAGCAGCCGCTGGTACTGCGAGTCGGACTGCCGCTGCGCCGCTGGCAGGTAGTGCATGGCCCCATCATCTCCCAGCTCAGGCGTAGGAGTGCGCCGGATCCGGGTAGGCGCCAGCGGCGACGTCGGTCACGTACCCGGCCACCGCCTGGGTCAGCACCTGGTCGAGGTCCGCGTAGCGCTTGACGAAGCGGGGCAGCCGGCCGGTGGTGAGCCCGGCCAGGTCCTGCCAGACCATAATCTGGGCATCGCAGCCGGCGCCGGCGCCGATGCCGACGGTGGGGATCGACAGGGCTTCCGAGACCCGCTGGCCCAGCTCGGCTGGCACCGCCTCCAGCACCACAGCGAACGCGCCCGCCAGCTCCAGC
>JAIRTY010000706.1 GCA_031254715.1 Nocardiopsaceae bacterium
CCCGCCGCTGCCGGGATCTCCCCGGAACCCGCCGCTGCCGGAGCCTCCAGGGAACCCGCCGCTGCCGGCATCATCCCCGGGGAACGCCCCGCTGCCGCCGCGCGTCCGGTACGTTCCGCTCCCGGCGCCGGCCGGGAACCCGCCGCTGCCGAGTGGCGGGTACCCGTCGCTGCCCAGATCCTCACCGAACCCCGGCAGTTCCGCGCCCGGCCCGGCAGACCGGCCTGGACGGGGCGGGTCGAGCGCCCCGGTGCCGTACCCCCCGCTGCCCGCCTCGTCGCGGTACCCGCCGGCGGCCGGCTGGAAGTCCTCGTCAGCGGGCCGCCACATGCCGGTGGCGACCTCATCCTCCGGAGCCGGGACCGGGCCGGGCCCCGGCGGGCCGGGCAGGCGGGACGCGCCGGGCCCGGGCTGGCCGCCGCGCGGCCGCTGGCCCCGCCCGGACGGGCCACCCTGCAACGCCTCCACCATGCGGGGAAGATCCCCGATCGGGAGCCGGAACGTGCCGGTGCAGGTCCCGCCCTGCCAGATGCTGAAGACAGCGACCCCCGTGTCGGCGTACCAGCTCAGCCGCATGGTCCGCGAATCGCCCCTGACGTCGAAAAACACCTCACCGAGCCGGGGCAGCGGTACTGCATCCGACGCTGACATGCTGCCCATGGTGACCCTCGGCCCGCAGATTTGTCCAGTTGATGATCATGGAAACGGCGGCGGAAACGCCTCGTGCAGCGGGTTCGCGGTCCGGCAGCAGTCCAGGCGGCGGCCCTCACCGGCCCGGAAACAGGCCCCCGCACCAGCCCGGACGGCCCGGCGTCAGGATTCCCAGGGCGGGCAGCAGAAATCGTTCGCAGGGATTCGGCTGGCCGCCTGCGAAACGGCGGGTGGGATGGCATCATTAAGGATCGGTTCGCTGACCGGTTGCCTCGTCTCCGGCGGCGGGTATCCCACCCACTGCCAGTCCGGCAGCGCGACTGCCCCCGTATTTTCCCGTGCCGGAAGGCCCTTTGCTGGCGCTGCCTGCCCGGGAACACGGAGGCGCCATATCGCGTTGTGTGCATCGACGGGGCAAGACCCGTGACGTGCGAGATGGGCCGCCCGCCAGGCAGGGGTGCCCAGTGGCCGAGGAACACACGAGGAACTGCTGAGGAGATTGAATCATGTCTGAGGTACGCCGGCAGGTTGGGCTGCCCCCCCGGCCGGGCTGGGGCTGGCAGGATCTGGCTGCGTGCCGTGGCAAGGATGTCGTCCTGTTTTTCGGCCCGGATGGCGAGCGGCAGCCGGAGCGGGAAATCCGCGAGCGGCAGGCGAAAGCGCTCTGCGTGACCTGCCCGGTGCGCGGTGATTGCCTTGCCTACGCGATTTCCCGGCCCGAGAAGTACGGCACCTGGGGTGGCCTCAACGAAGAGGAGCGCGCCTCCGAGCGGCGGCGGCGGATGCGCCGCGCCAACGCCGCCTGAGCGTGAGCACGCGGAGCAGCATCCGGAGCCAGCATGGTCTGCCAGGCCTGTCGCGACCAGCGGCACCCCGAGTGCCGGGGCGGGAACTGGTGCGATTGCCAGCACCTGCCGCCCCGGCAGCCCATCGGCTCACCGCTGGGCTGGGTCAGGCAGGGCTAGCCGGAGGCCCGGGGCCGGCGCGCAGGCCTCAATTGACCCCCTGGCCCCGACAAAATCGCTGGTTTCGTGTACTCTCGCTGGATCGGTAAGGAAGCCAGGCCGGGCAGGGCGCCCGGGCGGCGGGCGGCGCCAGGTGGTGCGGCCTCCGTGGGCGACGGGCCTTCCGGCTAAGATCTGGAAGCAGGCGGATCCTGACTGCGGGCTTCCCGGCGAGGCCAGCGCACTGACGTGATGAACACCGACGGCATGGAGGAACCGATCCGTATGGAGAGGCTTGCCGCCAAAGCAGCACGGGACCTGGCGGATGCACCTGCCGAGGACATTGTCCGGTGGGCCGCAGACACGTTCGGAGATCGTGTCTGCATCACATCATCGATGACCGATGCCGTGATCATCCAACTGGCATCGGCCGTCAAGCCGGGGATCGACGTCATCTTCCTCGACACCGGCTACCACTTCCCGGAGACGATCGGAACCCGGGACGCGGTGGCGGCGGTGTATCCGGTGAACCTGCTCAGCGTGACCCCGTCCCGGACAGTCGAGGAGCAGGACGCTGAGCTCGGGCCCCGGCTGCACGGGCGCAACCCGGACCTGTGCTGCTATCTGCGGAAGGTCGTCCCGCTGGAGCGGGCGCTCGAGCCCTACGACGCCTGGATCACCGGCGTCCGCCGGGAGGAGACCAGCGCCCGCAGCGACACCAAGGTCGTCGAATGGGACGCCCGGCGCGAGATGGTCAAGGTCAACCCCATCGCCAGCTGGACCCAGGAGCAGGTGGACAGCTACATCGCCGAGCAGGGCGTGGTGGTGAACCCGCTGGTGTACGAGGGCTACCCGTCCATCGGCTGCGCCACCTGCACGCTGCCGGTCGCACCCGGCGCAGACCCGCGCAGCGGCCGCTGGGCCGGCACGAGCAAGTCCGAGTGCGGCCTCCACATCACCTGACCCGCTAGCCCGTCCCTCCCCCGATGGAGTACCGGTTCCGCCCGCCGACCGGCAGGCCGGAAGACCGGGGGGCGCCCGCGCCCCGGTACCGGCGTGAGGACGCGGACGGCATGATTATCGAACGGGACGTGCCGGTCCCGGTCCGGGATGGGATCACGGTCTACGCCGACGTTTTCCGGCCCGCCGCTGGCGGGCCGGTCCCGCCGCTGATCGCCTGGAGCCCGTACGGCAAGCACGCGGGCTCACAGGTGACCGAGCGGTATCCGGACAGCGGGGTGGAGCCAGGCCAGCTCTCCCCCTACACGGCATTCGAGTCGCCGGATCCCGTCTGGTGGGCCGCCCGTGGCTATGCGGTCGTCAATGCCGACATCCCCGGCACATGGAACTCAGGCGGCGACGCCACGTTCCTCTGCCCCCGGGAGGCCGCCTACGGCTACGACCTGGTGGAATGGGCCGCTACCCAGCCCTGGAGCAACGGCCGGGCCGGGATGTCCGGGGTCTCCTACCTGGCCTCGGCGCAGTGGTTCATCGCCGCGCTCGGCCCGCCCCACCTGGCCGCCATCAACCCGTGGGAGGGCTGGAGCGACACCTACCGGGAGGTGGCCAGGCACGGCGGCATCCCGGAGACCAATTTCTGGCCCTACATCTGCCAGCGCTGGGGCTACGGCCGGAACCAGGTGGAGGACCTGGCCGCCGAGAGCGCCGCGCGCCCGCTGTTCGATGAGTTCTGGGCCACCAAGGCCGCCGCCCTGCCCCAGGTCACGGTGCCTGCGTTCGTGGTGGCGAGCTGGTCCGATCAGGGCCTGCACACCAGGGGCACGTTCGAGGGGTTCCGGCAGATCAGCTCGCCGCTCAAGTGGCTGGACGCGCACGGCGGCAAGAAGTGGGGCTACTACTACGACGATGACAGCCTGCGGCGGCAGCAGGCGTTCTTCGATCACTTCCTGAAGGGGCGCGAGACCGAGCTGTCAGACTGGCCCCGGGTCCGCTACCAGGTGCGCGACCGCGCCTTCACGGGCCAGCGCAAGCCCGCCGCCGACTGGCCGCTGCCCGGTACCGGCTACCAGCGGCTGTTCCTTGACGCCGGGTCCGGGCTGCTGACGCCGGAGGCCCCGGCGGGCGAGGCGGCGGTGTCCTACGACAGTGAGCAGGCCGGCCGGGGCCGCGGCCGGGCCACGTTCGACTTCCGCTTCCCGGAAGCGGCCGAGCTGGTGGGCCACTCCCGGCTGCGGGTGTGGATGTCCGCCGCCGATGCCGA
>JAIRTY010000714.1 GCA_031254715.1 Nocardiopsaceae bacterium
CAGGTAGCGGGTGTAAGGGTCGGCGATGCGCCGGTTCGCCTCGGTGGGGGTGACCAGTTCCGCCGCGCTGCGGACAGTCGGCGCGGCCGCGTGCGGATTGGCGGCGGCGACCTTCGTGAACGGCGCGAACAGCGCCCCCATCGCCGCCGCGTACTCTTCCCTGGTCAGCCCGAGCCGGGCCCGGCGGGCATTCTCCGCCAGCGCGTACTGGCTCGCGGCGCTGGTCAGCCCGTGCGCAGCCTGATACGCCGAGAACAGGCCAGCCAGCCCGTACCCGCGGTCTTCCAGGCTGCCGCCCGGATCCTCGCTCCAGTCCGGCCGGCCCGCCGCCCCGGCGTAACGTGCGGCGGTGGAGATCGCCTCGGCGCCGGCGATCAGCACCACCTCACAATCACCAGCCGCGATCACCGCCGCCAGCTCATTGACCAGGTGCTGCGGCGCCTGCCCCCCGGTGACCTCCAGGATCGCCCGGCCCGGATGCGCCCCGATCCGCCCAGCGACCGAACGCGGGAAGTTGCTGGAGCGGCCCAGTGGCGCCGAGGCCGCCGGAGCGGAGATCTCAAACTGCCGCACCCCGGCGACGACGCCGATCGCCTCCGCCACCACCCGCGGATCAGCCCCGGTGTCAGACAGCGCAGCCCGGGCCGCATCCGCCGCCAGCTCCACCGGCGAGCGACACCGGTACCCCGGCTCGTCAAGCCGTTCCGAGACCTGCCCCGCCCCCACCAGCACCGGCGTGCCCGCGGGGATATCGCTGACATCGCCCGCCCGGACCGAAGGCATTAGGCCTCCTCGGCAGCGGAACCAGCAGGCATCATTGCTCCGAGGGTAACGGGCCTGAGCCCCCTGCCCTCCGGCCCCAGCGACCGCGGCATCACGCCTGCCGCCGACGGCATTCCGCAGGCAGGTACGCGGATGGGGGATAATGCACTATGCGGGCTGCCTTCTGGAGCCCTATCGGCTGGCCCTACAGGAGATGCGGTCATGAGTTCGCGCTTGCCCCCGCTGGGTGACGTAGAGCGCCGTACTGCCCATGAGTCGGTGACAGAGGCGCTGCGTCAGGCGATCCTGGGCGGCGTGCTCCCCGCAGGTGCCCGGCTTGTGCAGGCGGAACTTGCCGCACAGCTCGGGGTCAGCAACACGCCGGTTCGCGAGGCGATGAGGCAGCTGACGGCGGAGGGGCTCATCCGGTTCGACTCCTACCGGGGAGCCGTTGTCCGAAGCCCGACCCTCGCGGAGGTCCGCGAGGTGTACGAACTGCGCCTGCTGCTGGAGCCGGTGGCGATGCGTAAGGCCATCCCGCAGATCACGCCGGCGCAGTTGATGCAAGCCCGGGAACTGCAACTCGAAATGGCCCGCACCTCGGATGTCGCCAGCTGGGTGCTGCTCAACCGGCGCTTTCACGGCACACTCATCACGGCCGCGGATGCCCCGCTGCTCGCCGACATCATCGCCCGCCTTGAGGATGCTGCCACACCGCAGGTGGCCCTCTCCATCAAGGCCGACTTTCATCGCCTGACCGACGGCAACGCCGAGCACCAGGAGATCCTGCGGGCCGTCGAGGAACACGACGCCGGCCGGGCGGTGGAACTGGTCACCGAGCATTTGAGATCAACGGTCCGGGCCGTCGAGTCGCTGGTGAACAGCTCGGCGACGCGGCAGTGAGCGGCTGACCCCCTGAGCTGGTACTCCCACGATCTGCAGCGCTGGGCATTGTCCCCGCATCGTGCATGATGTACGGTCGAGGACCCGGGCCGGCAACGGTGATCAGGCCCAACGCAAGTGCCTCCAGGGAAAGAATTATCGCGATGGACATCTCGAGTTCGGGCAGCGGGCCGCCTCGCCTCGGCCAGGAAAGCACGCAAACAGCGGAACACTCAGGGGCCGCGGTGCCCCGTGCCCTGCTGATCCGCACCAGCATTATCTGCTTCCTGGCGTGGGTGTTTTCGGTTTATGACTACGTCTTGTTCGGCACTCTGCTGCCCCAGATCGCCAAGTCATTCGGCTGGTCAACCGCCACGAGCACACTAGTCGCCACGTGGGTAACCGTCGGCACGTTCTTCGTATCCATAGCAGTCGGGCCGATGCTCGATCACATTGGCCGACGCATAACATTGACCATTACCACAGCAGGCGCGGCAATCACCTCGGGGCTCACCGGGTTCACGTTCTCTGCGATCTACTTGATCGTGGTACGGGCATTCTCGGGCCTAGGCTATTCCGAGGAGGTCGTCAACACCGTCTACCTCAACGAGATCTACGGTTCGCACACCCGGCGCGGCTTCATGTACAGCTTCGTGCAGAGCGGCTGGCCGGTCGGGGCGCTGCTCTCGGCCCTGGTGTCGGCGCTGCTGCTGTCCTCGATCGGCTGGCGCGGCGTGTTCCTGTTCGCGGTCTTCCCGGCCGTCGTGATCGTCGTGCTGACACGGCGGCTGCCCGAGTCGCCGACCTTCGTCAACATCACCCGCGTCCGCCGCCTGCGCGCCGAGGGACGGGCGGACGAGGCAGTGGCGCTGGC
>JAIRTY010000795.1 GCA_031254715.1 Nocardiopsaceae bacterium
CACCCCGACGGTGTAGAGGTCGGCCGCCACCAGCCCGAGCGCGCCGATGCCCAGCCCGAGCAGGATGACCAGGGCAACAGCCCGCATATCCGGTAGCACCCGCCCCTGTCCGTCATGCCGCCCCCGCAATCCCGGAACTCCCCGGCGTGTACCCCGGCGGCGATGGCGGTACACCTAGCGCATCGGGGAGACCGAACTCATACCGGCAGGGGTACGCGATGGGCCTCGGGGCGCAACTGGTGGCCAGCCCGCTGCCCGCCCGCTCGCAGATGGCCTCGTCGCTCGGATTCCATATCATCCTCGCCTGCTTCGGCATCGCGCTCCCGGCCGCGACGCTCATCGCGGAGTGGATCGGCATCAGGCGTGGCGACGCCGCGGCGCTGCTGCTGGCGCGGCGCTGGTCGAAGGTCATGGCGGTGCTGGTGGCGGTCGGCGCGGTGTCAGGGACCGTGCTGTCGTACGAGATGGGCCTGCTGTGGCCGGGGCTGATGGGGCGGTTCGGGGCGACCATCGGCATCCCGTTCACCATCGAAGGGATCTTCTTCTTCCTGGAAGCGATCTTCCTGGGGGTGTACCTGTACGGGTGGCGGCGGATGTCGCCGTGGGCACATTGGTGGAGCGGCGTGCCGATGGCGGTGGCGGGGGTGCTGGGGGCGCTGTCGGTGGTCGCGGCGAACTCCTGGATGAACGCGCCCGCCGGGTTCACGCTCAGCCACGGCAGGATCAGCAAGGTCGACCCGTTGTCGGTCTACTTCAACGCAGCGACCCCGTACCAGACCCCGCACATGGTGCTGGCCGCGTACATGGTGACCGGCTACGTCGTGGCCGGGGTGTACGCGGCCGGGCTGCTGCGCGGCCGCCGGGACCGCTATCACCGGCTCGGCCTGGCCATCCCGTTCTCGCTGGCCGCGATCGCGACCCCGCTGCAGGTCATGATGGGCGACATCATCACCCGCTTCGTCGCCAGCAACCAGCCGGTCAAGTTCGCCGCGATGGAGTTCGTCGCCCGGACCGGCCGGGAGGTTCCCGAGTACGTGGGCGGCATCCTGCTGAACGGCCGCGTCTATTTCGGCACCGCGATCCCGGCGCTCGACTCGATCCTGGTGGGCTTCTCCCCCCGCACCCGGGTCATCGGCTGGGACAGCGTCCCGCCGGACCGCAGGCCGCCCGTGCCCACCCTCATTCACCTGAGCTTCGACGTGATGGTGGGGCTCGGTTTCCTCCTGCTGGCGGTGGCAGCCTGGCAGGGCTGGTGGTGGTGGCTGCACCGGCGGCTGCTGCTGACCCGGTGGTTCCTGGTGCCCGCCGCTCTCGGCGGCGTGGCGGCGGTCATCGCGATGGAAGCCGGCTGGACCGTCACCGAGGTCGGCCGCCAGCCGTGGATCGTCTACCACGTCATGCTCACCAGCAGCGCGGTCACCCGGGCGAGCGGGGTGGTGGTCACGCTGACGGTGATCCTGATCCTCTACGCGGTCATGACGGTGGTCTCGATCGGCATCCCGATGCTCATGTCCCGGCGCTGGCGCGCGGAACGGCCCGCTGACGAGGAAGCCGAGCGGGTGCCGTACGGGCCGCCACCGCCACCCGCCATGCCGCGGGCGCCATGAGCCCGTCGCCCGAGGCGATCGCCACCGCCGCGGTCATGTTCGTGGCGCTGGCCGCGTACGCCCTGTTCGGCGGGGCAGACTTCGGCGGCGGCATCTGGGATCTGCTGGCAGGCGGCACCCGCCGCGGCGCAGCGGCCAGGGAGCTGATCGACGAGTCGATCACCCCGGTCTGGGAGGCCAACCACGTCTGGCTGATCTTCGTGCTGGTGCTGCTATGGACGGGATTCCCGCCCGCGTTCGCCGCCATCATGACTGCGCTGTTCATCCCGCTCAGCCTGTCCCTGCTCGGGATCTTCCTGCGGGGGGTCGGATTCGCGTTCCGGCACACCGCCGAGCGGCTGCGGATGCAGCAGCTCACCGGGGCGATGTTCGCCGCCGCCTCGCTGATCACGCCGTTCTTCCTGGGCACCGTCATCGGCGCGGTCGCGACCGGGCAGGTCCCCGTCCGCCCGGCGGGCAACGTGCTCGCCGCCTGGACCTCGCTGACCGCCGTGCTCACCGGGGCACTGTTCGTCGCCGCCTGCGCCTACATCAGCGCGGTCTTCCTGGTGCTGGAGGCCAGGCTGCGCGGGCACCAGGAGCTGATCCGCTACTTCCTGCTCCGCGCCACCGGCGCCGGGGTGCTCACCGGGGCGCTCGGGGCTGTCACGTTCGCCGAGCTCTCCCGCAGCGCGCCGCATGTGTTCGCCGGGCTGACCGGACGCGCCCTGCCGCTGGTGGCGGTCTCGATCGCCGCCGGGGTGGCGGTACTGGCCATGATCTGGCTGCGCTGGTTCCCGGGGCTGCGGGTGACCGCCGCGATCGCGGTGGCGGCCGTGGTGTGGGGCTGGGGCCTGGCCCAGTACCCCGACCTGCTCCCGGGCTCGCTCACGCTCGCCGCCGGCAGCGCGCCCTCCGGCGCCCTGCTGGCGGAGCTGGTCATCGCGGGAGCCGCGGCACTCACCGTCGGGCCTGCCTTCGGCCTGCTCTACTGGCTGCAGCAGCGCCGCCTGCTGACCCACCCCGAAAGCGACACCGAACTGCGCCGTGGCGCTCAGCTGGCGGCGGCCCGGGCCGGCGGGCAGCCGCCGACCGCCCCCGCGCCCGCGGCTCCGAGGATCACCACGTCGCTGGTGCTGGCGGCGGTGGCCATCAAAGCGATCAAGGACCTGTTCTCCCGGCCCCGCCGACGGTGACCTTCGGCCCTGTCACCTGCGGTAGCCAGCATCGCACGCTGAGACCGGGGGTGGATGGCAGTGCGCAGGGGTCATGGCTGACCGGCCGCGCCGGGTCGAGGTGCGAGGCTTCCCCGCCAACCGGCGGCTGGTCATCGCGGCCATGCAGGCAGGCCGGCGGCGCGTCCCGATGTACGGGCTGGTTGAGCTGGACGTGACCAGGGCCAACCGGCTCCTCGCCGGCAGCCGGCCGCGGGCGACGCTTACCGCCTTCATCATCGCCAGCGTTGCCAGGGCCGCCGCGGCCCACCCGGAGGTGCACGCCTACCGCAACTGGCGCGGGCAGCTGGTGCGCCACCAGCACGTCGACGTCGGCACCATGGTCGAAGTCCCGGCCCGGCAGGGCCTGTTCGCGGTTCCCTGCCGCCTCCGCGACGCCGACATCCGCAGCGTGCCCGACCTCACCGCCGAGCTGCACCGGCTCAAGCATGAGCCGTCGGCCATCGGCAGCGTCAGGTGGGCGGATCGGTTCGGGCCGGTCGTCACCCGGATACCGGGCGCGGTGCGCGGGATGTATGCCGTGCTGGCGAGGTCGGTATCGGCACGGCAGAGCGTGGGCACGGTCGCCGTGACCGCCGTCGGCATGTTCGCCGGCGGCGGCGGGTTCGGGCTGACCCCGCTGACCCTGATGTCACTGGAGGTGGTGGTCGGCGGCATGTCCCAGCGGCCCCGTGTGGTCGACGGCCAGATCCAGGTCCGCGACGTGCTGGACCTCACCCTGATCATCGACCACAACGTGGTGGATGGCGCGCCGGCCGCCCGCTTCGGCGCGGAGCTGCGGGAGCTCGTTGAGAGCGCCGCCGTGCTCGCCCCGGCGGCGGACAGGCAGCAGCGGAGACGGTGATCGCGATGTCTGCCGGACATCTGGGAGCGGCCCTGGCTGATCCAGGCTCTCGGGGAGGCTGGCTCCGCAAGCTGGAACCTCGGGTCAGGCCTCGCCGGGCTCGCGGTCCCAGCGCCGGATCGCATCCTCGCTGACGTCAGCATCGACCAGGGCCAGGCTCCAGGGCCCAGTGTTGATCTCGAAGTCACGGCCGAACCCGGCCCACTGGCCGGACATGCGGTGCCCGGTGGGGTCCAGGATCATCTGAATCGCGCCGTGGTATACCGCCCCTGAGTAGTACCCGTCCTGCTGGGTCTGCTCGGTCCAGGTGCCGGTGGCCACCTGGCCGTTGACGGACAGGTCCATGCCGACCTTCGAGACGGAGGCGGGCACTGACCGGACTGCCAGCCGGGCACCGGTCTGCAGCAGGATCACGTGGTGCCTGCTCGTGTAGACCCGGCCCCGGCTGGAGGACTCGTAGTCGTAGCTGGACAGCCAGATACCGGTCAGCGGCCCGTACCGCCCGGCCGGGTCAGGGAGCGGCAGCACCGTGTCCAGCCCGGCGTCGGCCAGCGCCCGGCCGCGATCCACGCCAAGCGCCTCGTCGGCGAACCCGAGGCTCGCGGCGGGCAGGCCCAGCACCTTCTCGAGCGCGAGCAGGTAGCGGGGCTGCGGGCACTTGGTCCGCCCGGACTCCCAGCGCTGGACCATCTCCCGGGTGCAGCCGTTGGGGTCGCCGGAGCGGAAACCGGCCTCGCGGATGCGCCGGGCGAGGTCATCCTGGCTCAGGTGGGCGCGGAGGCGCGCTTCCCGCAGCGCGGCGTTAGGCATGGCGCCACGCTAACACCGTGATCCCGGAATGATGCCCCGAAAGCCCCGGCGCAATGACGCCCCAGACGGCCCCGCATCGGCACAGACAGGCAGCAAGCCCCGACCCTACGCTTCCGGGCATGAACCGCCAGACCACGGCCGGCACCGAGCTGAGCGAGGTGGTAGAGGAGCTGCTGGCCGGGAGACAGCAGCAGGGCGCCAGCGCGGGTCACGGCATCCGGCTGCGCGGGTAGCGATGGCCGTGCGCCAGCCTCCGGCCAGCGACGGTCACCAGGGCCTTGCCAGTGACCTGGGCCAGCTGCGCGGGCGCTTCCCCGGCTGGTTCTTCACCTCTGTGTGGGCCGCTGCTGGCAGCGGGCCGGACCGGCGGCTGCTGGTCGGCCAGCGCCGCGGGATCGTGCTGAGCGACTGGAGCACCAAGGCGCTGGCTGCCAAGATCAGGGCCGAGGACGGCGGCTGACGAGCCGCCCGGAAATGGCCGTGGCCATTCCCGATGTCGAGGATCTTCATGCCGAGGCCGGCGAAGAACCTGGACACCGGCTCCGCCTCCCCGAGCCCGAGCAGCGCCGGATCGGCTTCAGCACCTGCTCCTAGCCGGGCGCCTCCTTGCTCACGAACGTGCCCTTGCCCACCACAGAGATGACCAGTCCGCGGTCGCGCAGCTCGGCCATGGTGCGGCGGACGGTCTGGTAGGCGATCCCCCACTCCTCGGCCAGGTCTCGCTCGGCCGACAGCTTCTGGCCCGGGACCAGCTCGCGCCCTGATCCGGCCGGCCACGTATTCGGCGGCCTGGACGTACAGCCGCAGCCGCGCGTTGCTGGTCAGCCCGCCCATGATCACATTCTTGTCGGTGGTGCGCAGGCTCGCCACCGCCCACTCTCGGCAGGCAGCTAAGACCGGGCACCGCTGGCAGAGCCTGATCGCCTCGGCCCGGCGGGCCTGGTCGTACCGCTCCGGGGTCGACAGGTCAGGGTCGTAGCGCCCGGAGCTGCACAAGCCGGCGCTGAGGTCCGGCATGGGCGCGTGCTGCGTCCTGTGTGTCGCTCAGCCGCCTAACTGGCTAGGCGTTCCGCTCGCCCTCCGTCCCCGCTGGGGAGGTGACCTTGCCGCCCTTGGCCCACTCGCGGATCGCCTTGCTCCGCTGCCTTGCAGCTGTGACGTGCTTCCGGGACCTCGGCGGCTTCGAGCCGGGTGGCGGCTGGGGCGGCCGGTCCTCAGGCTCGGTCTTCCCGCCGAACCGCTGCCGCGCCGCCTGCCGGGATACTCCCAGCGCGGTGGCGATCTCCGTCCAGGACCGGCCGTGGGCACGGGCAAGCGCTACCCGCTCGGTCAGCTCCGCCTCACCACGGGCCACGGCATCGGCAGCCTCCGCGATCGAGCGCAGGTCGGACATGTCGACCACCGTGGCCGCGGCCGGGTCGAACTCCTCGGCTGCCTTCACCGCGTCTGCGATCTGCTCATCAGTCCAGGCCATGTCGCTCACCACCCTCACAGGTACTTCTGGAATCGTCGGCGCATCTTCATCGCGTGGATGATCACGGGATCGTCGCTCTGTGCGCCGAGGATGCCGACCTCCAAGAGGCTGCCGTCCCGGGCGGCACCGATCACCATGGTCACGTTGGCATGCTCGAACGCCGTGACCGGGTGCGGACCGCGTGCCAGATGTCCTCAGCGGCGATGCCGCGCTTCCTGGCAGGCTCCCCGATCCGCATACTGACAATATACCTTGTCAGCCCTTGGCCACGGCTGCCGCCACCTCAACCGCTGCCAAGCTGCCCGGTCAGGCTGCCGCCGCTCTGGTGCACCGCGAGGGCCGGGCTCTCCTGGCCAGCTGGCTGGGTAGCCGCTGGCTCGCCGGCCGAGACGCACGGGCAGCGCGGGTGGGCGAAGGTGAAGTGGTTCAGGTCGTAGTGGATCTGGCCGATCAGCGGCGCAGGCCGTAGACCTCGGCGATGGTCCGCGGGGCAGCCCGTTGTGAGAGCCGATCGCGGCACACCAGGTTGTGGGCCGGCCAGCGGGCGCGGTTGCGCTGCTCGCGGGTCAGCGGGCGGGCCGGGTTCGCGCACTCCACGATGCGCAAGCTCAACACCGCCGAGGACGGCGACCGGTCCGAGCTGCTGCGGCGCCTGGCCGCCGCCCGCGCCACCATCCCGCACCTGCCCGGCAAGCGGGTGCGCAGGTCGCCGCTGTCCGAGACGCGCATCCGGCGCGTCACTGCGCCGCTGGTGACCGCGCTGAACCAGTGCCGGGCGCTGCCGGTCAACCCGGCGGCCGGGATCGGCGGGAAGGCCCGGCGGACCCGGCCGCCGGCCTGGACAGAGCCGCGGGAGCAGCGCTGGCGGCAGACCGGCAAGCGGCCGGCCCCGGTCATGGTGTGGACGGCGGCGCAGACCGGCGCGTTCCTGGACTCGGCCGAGGGCGACCGGCTCTACCCCGCCTACCACCTGGCTGCCTACTGGGGCCTGCGCCGGTCTGAGCTAGCCGGGCTGGAGTGGGCCGACGTGGACCTGGATGCCCGACGCCTGCATGTCCGCGGCAGCAAGACCGAGGACAGCGACCGGATCATCACGATCGACACCGATACGGCCGGGGTGCTGCGGGCCTGGCGGAAGGCCTAGCTGGCCGATGTCGCCGCCACGGCCATCGCCGCCTTCGTGCCCCGGCGGGAGCGGAAGCAGGCAGCGGAATGACCTGGCGTTTCAGCAATGTGCCAGCAACGGGCTACCTGATCATGGAAATGGTGCCCGGAATGCAGCCAGGCACAGCCCCGTCAGGCGCGTTCTTGCAGGTAGCGGAGGCGGACGGGAATCGAACCCGCCAGCGGCGCTGAGCACCGCTCACCGGTTTTGAAGACCGGGGGGGCCACCAGGCACCCGGACGCCTCCGGTCCCGACCATATCCTCCTGTCAGCCGTGGTACAGGGTGTCGATGTCGGCGGAGTACTTGGCGTGCACCACGCGCCGCTTCAGCTTCAGGGTGGGGGTGAGCTCCTCGCTCTCGGGGGTCCACTCCACCGGCAGCAGCCGCCACCGCTTGACCTGCTGCACCCGCGCGAGGTGCGCGTTCGCGTCCTCGACCGCCTCGGCCACGGCCGCCTGCACGGCCGGGTCGGCCGCGAGCGCCGCCAGCGAGCTGGCCTCGATCCCGCGCGCCTTCGCCCAGCCCGGGGCGACCTCGCCGTCCAGCGTGAGCAGGGCCACCACGTACGGGCGCTCGTCCCCGTAGGCGAGCGCCTGCCCGATGAGCGGGTGCGCGACGAGCTGGTTCTCGACCGCGGCGGGCGAGATGTTCTCGCCCCCGGCCGTGATGATCAGCTCCTTCTTGCGGTCCACCACCCGCAGGAACCCGTCCTCGTCCAGGCTGCCGATGTCGCCGGTGTGCAGCCAGCCGCCGGAGTCGATGAGGTCGGCGGTCAGATCCGGCCGGTTCAGGTAGCCCGGCGTCACGATCGGGCCCCGGGTCAGGATCTCGCCGTCATCGGCGATCTTGATCTCCATGCCAGGGAACGCCTGCCCCACCGTGCCGAGCCGGAACGCCTCCGGGGTGTTGGTGGTGAACGCGCCGGTGGTCTCGGTCATCCCGTAGATGTCGAGGATCTTCATGCCGAGGCCGGCGAAGAACCTGGCCACCTCCGGCGGCAGCGGCGCCGCGGCGCTGGACACCGGCTCAGCCTCCCCGAGCCCGAGCAGCGACCGGATCGGCTTCAGCACCTGCTCCTCCGCCGCCTCGAACTCCTTGGCCAGCTCCGGTGACACCGTGTTGCCGTACTGGCAGGCCTCGATGTAGCGGCGGCCGGCGTCCATCGCCTTCTCCACCCCGGCCCGGCGCTCCGGGTCCTGCTCGGCCGCGAGCAGCCCCCTGATGCCGGCCTGCACCTTCTCCCACACCCGGGGCACGCCGAAGAACGCGGTCGGCCGCACCTGCCCCACCACCGACACGAGCTGCGTGGTGTCGGGGCAGAAGTGAACGTGCCCGGCCGTGTGAATGGGCAGGTAGATGGTGAACATGCGCTCGGCGATGTGGGCCAGCGGCAGGTAGGAGACCCACCGGACGCCTGGCACGACGGTGCCCAGCGCCACCGCGGCTGCCACCTCGTACAGCACGTTGTGGTGAGTGAGCACCACGCCCTTCGGGTTGCCGGTGGTGCCGGAGGTGTACAGCAGGGTCACCGGGTCGTCGGGCCTGATCGCGGCGATCCGGGCCGGGATCTCGCCGGGATCGGCCGCCAGCCGCTCGCTGCCCAGCGCCTCCAGGTCCGCCCACGACAGGTACCGGTCGCCGGCCGGGCAGGCGGCAGCGTCCAGAACGACCACCTTCGTGACACCGGGGAGTTCAGCCAGCGCGGCCTCCCACCGGGCCAGTTCGCCGGCCCCGTCCAGCACCGCGATCCGCGCGTCGCAGTCGCCGGCCACGAACGCGACCTGATCGGGGGCGAAGGTGGCGTACACCGTGAGCGGCACCCCGCCCGCGTGCACCGTCGCCAGGTCCGCGAGCACGTGCTCGGACCGGTTCGGGAGCATGAGCGCCACCCGCTCGCCGGGCCGCAGCCCCAGCGCGGCAAGGCCCGCCGCCAGCCGCAGCACCTTCGTCCTGGTCTCCGCCCAGGTCAGCGTCTGCCAGCCGTCGTCTTGCCGGTCAGAGAGGGCGGGGTCTGCACCGTGCCCGCTGGCCAGGTCCCGCACTGCGTCGCAGAGCGTCCGCCCCGCGATCTGCTGCTCGAGCTCGGCCCGCTGCTCAAGCACGAAGCTGTCCGTCACGTCCTGCCTCCGGCTGCTCGGGCCGGGCGCCCAGCGCTGCCTCCGGGGACCACGTCCCCGGAGCCTCCGGCTGAGTCCCGGCGTGTTCTCGCGTGACGCTGGGTATCTGGAATGCCACCATGTCCGGCAACCGACCGCAACCCGGACCGCCGGGCCCGGCGGGGCCGGGCCGCCGCCCGCGGCGGCTGGCTACAGTCAGGGGCATGACCGTCACCGCGGAAGTCCGGCTCACCCAGTACGCGGCCGGGGGCGGCTGCGCCTGCAAGATCCCGCCCGGGGAACTGGAACAGGTCGTCTCCCGCCTGCTGGCCGGATCGGCGGAAAGCAGCGGAACGGTCGGTTACCCTCCGGACGGTCCTGCCGCCGCCGGGCTGCTGATCGGGCTCGACCACGGCGACGACGCGGCCGTGGTGCGGATCAGCGACGGCCGGGCGGTGGTGGCGACCGCCGACTTCTTCGGGCCGGTCGCCGACGACGCCTACACGTTCGGGCGGATCGCGGCCACCAACGCGCTGTCAGATGTCTACGCCGTCGGCGGCGAGCCGCTGGTGGCGCTCAACCTGCTGGGCTGGCCCAGGTCGCTGCTGTCGCCGGAGCTGGCGGCGGAGGTGCTGCGCGGCGGCCTGGCCGCGGCGCAGCAGGCAGGCTGCCTGGTGGCGGGCGGCCACAGCATCGACGATCCGGAGCCCAAGTACGGGCTGGCCGTGACCGGCCTGGCCGACCCGGCCCGGCTGCTGCGCATCGAGGCGGGCGAGCCGGGGCTGCCGCTGTCGCTGTCCAAGCCGATCGGCAGCGGCGTGCTGAACAACCGCCACAAGGCCACCGGGCAGGTGTTCGGCGCCGCGGTCGAGGTGATGACCACGCTCAACGCGGACGCCAGCCAGGCAGCGCTGGCGGCCGGCCTCCGGTGCGCCACCGACGTGACCGGGTTCGGGCTGCTCGGGCACCTGTTCAAGCTGGCGCGCGCGAGCGGGGTGAGCGCCGTGCTTGACCGCCGGGCGGTGCCGCTGATCGAGGGGGCGGCCGAGGCCGTCAGGGACGGGTACGTGCCGGGCGGCACCCGCCGGAACCTGGACTGGGTGAGCCCGCACACCGACCCGGGCAGCGCCAGCGGGGAAGAGCTGCTGCTGCTCGCCGACGCGCAGACGTCGGGCGGCCTGCTGGTCGCCGGCGAGATCCCGGGCGCGCCGGTGATCGGCGAGCTGCTGCCGCGCGGCCCGGCCGCGATCGTGATCAGGTAGCGGGCGCCGCGCGCGGCAGGGCCGGCTTGGCCGGGCGCCGGCTTGCCCGGGCGCCGTACGCTAATCCTGAGACCTGAGCTAGTCAGGGAAGGCGGATCCAT
>JAIRTY010000797.1 GCA_031254715.1 Nocardiopsaceae bacterium
CCCGCCGCGGCCAGGGCCGCCACCGGCGGCGCCAGCGGCGCCGGGCGGGGCAGGTGAGCTGCCAGGTCGATGCCGCCGGCGAGCACCAGCGCCAGCGCGACGATGGCGAGCTGCGAGACCGGCGGGAGCCGCTGCCCGGTGCCTGGCTGTGGCCGGCCCTCCGGCGGCTGCGCGGCCTGGCCGCCGGTCACCATGTCGCGATCCTCGTCATGATGATGAGGGTGGCGACCTGCATCAGGCCGGTGATACCGGCGGTGTAGGCGAACCGGCGCATCAGCCTGCTGACCAGGGCGCCGTCCGGCTGCGGCTTGCGCAGCTCGAACAGCACCGCGATGTTGGCCGGCTCCAGCAGTCCCAGCGCGATCACTGTCATCACGCCGACCACGATGTAGGAGGCCGTCAGCCACCAGTGCTGCGGGTAGGCGATGGTAAGGAAGCCCAGGTGCCGGGCGAGCTGCCAGCCGGAGGCGAGCGTCGCGATCACCAGCGTCGGCATGAGCAGCACCATCTTCGGCATGAACCGGGTCGCGAACTCCACCCGGGCCGGGATGGATAGGCGGCCCAGGATGGGCCCGATGATCAGGCCGACGAACAGGTCGATCGCGGTCCACAGCCCGCCGCCGACGACATGGAAGAAGTCGATTGCCCACAGCCAGTTCCCGGCGATCGACACGACCAGGAACACCAGCACCGCCGCGACCACCGGCAGGCCCGCCAGCGGCACGATGGACCGGGGCGGCAGGACCCGCTCCGGCGCCGGCCCGGCCGGGTGACCGGCCGTGGCGGCCGGCTGGCCGGCCCGGGACCCGGTGAGATCTTGCGTGATGTCGGCCATGCTGCCCCCCAGCCGCGGCTCCGGCCCCGCGCGTGCCGGAAAACCGGGCGATTCGGGCTTCACCGTAACGCAGCCATGCCGGAATGCCCAGGCCTGGTCAGGACGGCAGGACCACGACCTTGCCGACCGGCCCGGCCTCGGCTGCCTGGTGCGCCGCCACGATGTCGGCGAGCGGGTACCGGTGGACCGGCAGCTCGGTGAGGGCACCGTCCGCGACCGCCGCCGTGATGTCAGCGGCGGCCTGGCTGAGCGCCTCGCCGGCCACCCCGTACAGCAGGATGAAGCGGATCACCACGTTCGCGGTCATGCAGGCCCGGACCGGCAGTACCGGGTCAGCAGGCTCGGCGGCATAGGTGACGATCGTGGATCCCGGCTTGGTGACCGCCAGGTCCAGGGCCAGGTTCGCGCCGAGCGCGACCTCGATCACCCGGTCCACCTGGCCTGCCGCTGCCCGGATCTGGTCGGCGGCGTCCTGGTCCCGGTAGTTCACGACGTGCTCGGCGCCCGCCTTCCTGGCCAGCTCCGCCTTGTCCGGGTTGCTGGCCGTGGCCACCACCGTGGCACCGCCGCGGACCGCCAGCTCGATGGCGTAGTGGCCGACCGCTCCCGCGCCGCCGGCGACCAGGACAGTCTTCCCGGCCACCGGCCCGTCCGCGAACAGGCACCAGTGCGCGGTGATGGCCGGCACGCCGAGGCTGGCCCCCAGCTCCATGGATGCGCCGCCGGGCAGCGGCACCGCCTGCCGCTCGGGGACCACGGTCCATTCCGCGGCCGTGCCCCAGCGGCGGCCGTGAGCGGCGAACCAGATCCAGACCGGCTGGCCGGCCCGCTCCTGGTCCACGCCCTCGCCGACCGCGTCGATGACGCCGGCCCCGTCATGATGGGGGATCTGGAAGCCGTCGATGGGGCGGGGGGTGGCGCCGGCACGGGTCTTGACGTCGGTGGGGTTGATACCGGACGCCTGCACCCTGACCCGGACCTCGCCGGGACCGGGCTCGGGCGGTTCCACGTCGCCTGCCCGCAGCACCTCGGCGGCCGGGCCAGAACGGTCGTACATCGCGGCTTTCACCGTTGAGCCTCCATCCGATTACCGGTTGCCGTGACCGATCCTCTCATTCCGGCCGGCAGCCGGCTGGCCCGCACCGGAACCCGCCCAGGGCAGGAAAAGGCGGGACCGGGAACTGGTCCCGGCCCCGCCCTGGTAGAGCCCGTAGTTCGCCCGGCCGTCCGGGGCTCAGGCCTCCTGCGGCTGGAGCACCGCCTCGATCTCGAGCTGGATGACGATCCGGTCGCTGACCACGGCGCCGCCGGTCTCCATCATCGCGTTGAAGTTGACGTTGAAGTCCTTGCGGTTGATCTCGCCGCTCGCGGTGAAGCCCGCCCGGGTGCCGCCGAAGGCGTCCGGGCCGAAGCCGTTCAGCTCCAGCTTGAGCGGGACCTCCCGGGTCACGCCCTTGAGCGTGAGCTTGCCGTGCAGGATGAAGTCGTCCCCGTCCGGGCTGAGGCCGGTGGACTGGTACGTCATCGTGGGGTAGGTCTCGACCTCGAAGAAGTCGGCCGACCGGATGTGGTTGTCGCGCTGCTCCTGCCCGGTGTCAATGGAGTTCAGGTCGATCTCGGCGGTGACCGAGGACTCAGCCGGGTTCTCCGCGGTCACGATGGTGCCGGAGAAGGTGCGGAACTTCCCGCGCACCTTGCTGACCATCATGTGCCGGACGACGAAGTCAACGTTGGAATGAACGGGGTCGATGCTCCATGTCCCGGCGACATAGCCCGGGATCTGGACCTGGAAGCCGGTCTCGGCGGTCATGTGGTGCCTCCTGGTGACCTGGTTGAATACTCAACAACTATCACGGGACCCAGAACATCGTCAAACGTTCAACTATTCCGCGGGTATACTACTACCATGAGCAGTTCCCGGACCCGCTGGCTGAGCCAGGAGGAGCAGCACGCCTGGCGCGCCTTCGTGGCCGCGTGCGGGATGTTCTTCGCGGCTATCGACAGCCAGCTCCAGCGCGATGCCGGGATGCCGCACGCCTACTACGAGATCCTGGTCCGGCTGTCCGAGGCGCCGGGGCGCTCCCTTCGCATGAGCCAGCTTGCCGCTGCCGCCACCGCCAGCAAGAGCCGCGCCTCGCACGCCGTGGCCCGGCTGGAAGAACGGGGCTGGGTCCGCCGGGTGGAGTGCGCGACCGACCGCCGCGGGCAGGTGGCCGAGCTCACGGACGAGGGGTTCGAGGCATTGCGGGCCGCCGCGCCCGGGCACGTGGAGCAGGTCCGCCAGGTGCTGTTCGACACGCTGACACCGGAGCAGGTCGGCCAGCTGCAGGCGATCAGCCTCGCGATCGTGGCGGGCAGCCGCGAGACCTGCGCCCGCGAGGCACGCGCCGGGGACCAGGTCGCTGGGGACGAGGCAGCGGCCCCCTGCGGCGAGGACCTGGTCCCCTGCGGTGACGTGGCGCCGTACGGCGAGGACGAGGCGCAGCCCGGCTTCCCCGCGCTCGGCGCCGGCCTCCCGTAGCCCGCGCGGGCACGACATCGGCCACGGGTAGCCGTCAGTGGCTGGCAGCCCACCCGTTCCATCGTTTATCGTCGATTTGCGATGGATGAACCCGACGCAGCGCGGTCGCAGCAGGGGCAGGTGCGGCCGGTTCTCATCCGGCCGATGCGGCCCGCAGACGCAGGCCGGGTGCTCGCCATCTACCAGGCGGGGATCGATTCCGGCGACGCCAGCTTCGAGACCAGGTCGCCGGCCTGGGAGGAGTTCGACGCGACCCGGCTGCCCGGTCACCGGCATGTGGCGGTGGACGCCGGGAGCGGGGACGTGCTCGGCTGGGCGGCGGTCAGCGCGGTGTCCTCGCGCTGCGTGTACGCGGGGGTGGTGGAGCACTCGGTGTACGTGGACCCGGCCGCCCGGCGCCGCGGCGTGGCCGCGGCCCTGCTCCAGGCGTTGATCCGGTCAACCGAGGCAGCTGGGATCTGGACCATCCAGTCCGGGGTCTTCCCCGAGAACGGCGCCAGCCTGCGGCTGCACGAGCGGGCCGGGTTCCGGGTGGTCGGCAGGCGGGAGCGGATCGGGTGCCAGCACGGCCGGTGGCGCGACGTGCTGCTGCTCGAACGCCGCAGCCGGCTGGCCGGGACCGGCAGCGAGCCGGCCGCCGCGAGCTGACCCGGGGGTGAGTCGTCCCGGCTCCAGGTAGTCTCCTGGCATGGCCAGCAGGGATGAACTGGACGCCTTGTCCTCCCGGGAACTGCACGATCGCGCCGTCCACCTTGCCTTGCGGCACCTGGACGTCGGTTTCCTCTGGGAACTGCTGCGCGAGATCCCCGCGTCCGAGGCCGCCCGCGGCCGCACCGATCTCGCTGCTCACGACATCACCCAGGTATCCGCGATGATTTCGGACGCCCTGGCGTCAGGAGACGACGACGCGATCGCCGACTCCCTGCGCCCGGTCTACCTGGACTACCTGACGAAGCACAGCGGCTGAGCTGACCGGATCTGCCGGCAACGAGCCCGGCCGCCCCGGCGCCGACGGCGTTGCAGACCAGGTCCCAGCCCGTGTTCCAGTACCCGCCGGCATGGGCTCCGTGATGCGCCAGCGTGGCGAGGAACTCGGCCATCTCATTGAGCGCGCCCAGCCCCAGCGCGGCGCCGATGAGGAGCACGGAGAACACGTAGCCAGCCGTGCTCGGCGATCCGGTGGCGAACCCGTAGCCGCCAATTCCGGCCACCGCCACCGCCACCACCCGCAGCGCACCACGCTCGGCACGGCTGAGCGGCGGGCGGCCTGGTCGGCCCAGCCCGGGCGGCCC
>JAIRTY010000819.1 GCA_031254715.1 Nocardiopsaceae bacterium
GCCGCCGCGCTGCTGCTGATCGTGGTGATCGCCGGCTCCTGCGCTCTCGCGTCCCGGCTGACCCGGCGCGGGCCCGCCCCGCTGGAATGGTTCGCGCTCTGGTCGCTGGCCCTGGTGACGGCCGCCTTCCTGTGGCCAGCCGACTTCTACTACCACTACGCCGCGTTCCTGGCCCCGTTCCTGGCGCTGTCGCTGGCGCTCCCGGTGGCCCGGCTGGCCGCGGCGCTCGCCGACCGGCCGCAGCCCCGGGCCACCAGTGGGCTGCGCGGCCCCGCGGCCCCGGCCCCGGCCAACGGGCCCGCCCCGGAGAAATCCGCCCAGGACGGTTCCGCTCCCGTACCCGCCGGCGGGCCCGCTCCGGCCGGGCCCGCTCCGGCCGGGTCAGTGCCGGCCGCCGACGGATCCGGGCGCGTCCATAGGTCCCGGCTGCCGCGGCCGGGACCCCGGTCCGTGGCCGCCCTGCCGTGGCTGGTGGGCGCTGCGGTGATCGCCTTCACGGCCCTCCAGGCGGCATCGGTGACCAGCCTGACCGCGGCGGTCCCGCCCTCTGAGATCGCCGCCGCCCGGCATGCGATCCGGCCCGGCGCGTGCGTGCTCGCCGATCAGGTGTCCTACGCGATGGCCGCCGACCGGTTCGTCTCCGACGTGCCCGGCTGCTCGCAGATGGTGGATGGGGTCGGCACGGACTACGCGCTGTCGCACGGGCGGAACGGGACCACCGGGGCCGCCCAGTCGCCCGGCGCCCGGGCGGTCTGGCAGAAGGCGTTCCGGAACGCCCAGTACGTGTGGCTGACCGGGCTGGCCTACCGCCGCATCCCGTGGACGCCCGGCCTGCACGCCTACTTCCGGGCCCACTTCGTCCCGGTGAGCAAGGGCCTCACCTTGCTTTACGTCCGCCGCGGGCTACAGCGCTAGCGACCGCCTCAGCCGAGCTCGAACGTCCGCATCACCAGGCCGGTGCGCGGCTTGGGGCCGAACGAGGTGGACTTGCGCGGCAACCGCTCCCCGCGGGCGGCTATCTCGCGCACCCGGTCGGCCGGCAGCGGCGGGCAGATCACGGCGGTGCCGGCCGGCGGCTCCCCGGCCGCCCGCACCGCCTCCGCCAGGTCGTGATGAATCTGCACCGACGGGTCGTCGTCCCGGATCCCCCACAGCCGCGCCAGCAGCAGTTCCTGCAGCACCGCCGTTGGCAGCTCCCGCCACCCGGCCGAGCGGCCGGGCATGGCGGCCGCCACCTGATCCGGGTCCGGGTCGGTGAGCAATTGCACGTCGTCCTCGCCGGCCAGCAGGAACGCCGGTCCGTTCCGGCTGGCCCCGGCCAGCGCGGCGGCCGCGGCGCCGAGGGCAGCCGTGGCCCCGGGACCGGCCGCGGCCAGTTCCGGCGAGGACAATCCCGGCACCGTCCGCACCGTGAAGGCGTCCTTGGCCCTGGCTGCGGCTTCCGCCGGCGGCAGCCCGGGGATCACCCGGTGGATCGCCCCCAGCCGGGGCGGGTACGCGTCCGAGTCCACCAGCAGCGCCAGCCCGCTGTCCCAGGGCCCCGGGCCGGCGCCAGCTGCCCGCTGGCGGGACTGGATCTCCAGGTAGGCGGCATAGCGATGATTCCCGTCCGCGATCAGCGCCTGCCGGCCGGCCAGGTCGGCCGCGACCGCCGCGTGCCGGCCCGGGTCCGTCACCGCCCACAGCCGGTGCCGGATCCCGTCGCCGGTGTCCACGGTCAGCAGCGGCTCCTCCCGCTCCGCCACCTCATCCGGCAGCCGGCTGGCGGCCCCGGCCCCGCCGCCGTCGTAGAGCAGGAAGATCGGCTCCAGGTTCGCTCCGGTCGCCTCCATCAGCTCGCGCCGCCCCGCAACCGGCCCGGGCAGGACGTTCTCATGCGGAAGAACGGCCGGGTTCCCGGCCGGGGCCAGCCGCAGCGCGCCGATCAGGCCGCGCTGGATCACCAGGCCGGCACCTGCCGGGGCGGCTGGGACGCCGTCAGCCCCGGGCGCGCCGGGGGAGTCCCCGTCCGGCCGCTCGCGCTGCTCATAGACGTACAGGGCCGGCCCGGCATCCGGCAGCAGGATCCCGTCCGCCTGCCAGTCCTGCAGCAGCCGGGCCGCCTCCCGGTACTCCCCGCCGGCATGGCGGGCGTCCGGGCGGGGCAGGATCAGCCGGACTACGTTGTGCGGGTCGGCGGCGAGCAACTGCCCCTCGGTGTCGTGGGCAATCACGTCGTACGGTGGAGAGGTGACCTCTGCGAGACCGCTCACCCGGTCAGGCGCGTAACGCAGCCCGCGGAACGGTGTCAGCGCGAGGCCGGGCTGGCGCTGGTGACCGGACGGTGGTGGCTGGCCGGACGGAAGGATCTGCACATATGACAGAAGCACCGCGCGAGGACTCAGATTCCCAGCCTGGCGAAGATCCCGGTCCAGAGGCAGCCCCGGCGGATCCCCGCGGCGATGCTTACTCCTGGTACCGGCGTGGCCTAGACCTGCTCGGCCGGGGCAGCCCGGCGGCGGCCGCGCAACTGCTCGGCCGGGTGGCCGAAGCTGAGCCGGAGTCCCGCAGCGTGCTGGAGGCGCTGGGCCGGGCGCAGTTCGACGCCGGGCGGTACGCGGCCGCGGCGGACAGCTTCCGGCGCATCGTAGAGGCCAGCCCTAGCGACGACTACGCCCAGTTCGGGCTCGGCCTGTCGCTTGCCCGCGGCGGCGACCCGGCGGCCGCCGCCGAGCATCTCGCGCTCGCGGTCGCGATGCGCCCGGAACTGCCGCACTACAGCAAGGCGCTGCGGGGGGTGCGTGCCACGCTCCAGGCGCGGTCCGGGGACGACGAGCCGTCCGGCGGCCAGGCCTGGCCCGGCGCCACCGGCGAGAGCACCGGCTGATGACAGGACCGGGAAGCGGCGGGGTGCTGCCGCACGGATCCGCCCGGCCGCTCGCCGAGGCGTATGACGTCGCCCTGCTCGACCTGGACGGCGTCGTGTACCTGGGCGGCTCGGCCGTGCCCGGGGCCGCCGAGTCGCTGGCGAAGGCGGCCGCCGCCGGCCTGCGGGTGGCATTCGTGACCAACAACTCCTCCCGTACCCCGTCGGCCATCGCCGCCCAGCTCACCGGGCTGGGAGTGGCGGCCGCCGCCGCCGACATCGTGACCTCGGCACAGGCCACGGCCAGGCTGCTGGCTGAGCGGCTGCCGCCGGGGTCGGCGGTGCTGGTGGTGGGCGGCATGGGGCTGCGGATGGCGCTGCGGGAACGCGGGTTCCGGCCGGTCTCGGTCGCCGCCGACCGCCCGGCCGCCGTGGTCCAGGGATACGCGCCCGACATCAGCTACTCGCTGCTGGCCGAGGGCGGGCTCGCGGTGGCGGCCGGGGCCTGGTTCGTGGCCTCGAACGCCGACTCCACGCTGCCGACCACCCGCGGCCGCCAGCCGGGGAACGGGGCGCTGGCCCAGGTGATCGCCACCGCGACCGGCCGCCAGCCGGCGGTGGCGGGCAAGCCGGAGCCCCCGCTGCACGCCGAGGCGGTGGCCAGGACCGGGGCCAGCCGCCCGCTGGTGGTGGGCGACCGGCTTGACACCGATATCGAGGGGGCAGCCCGGGCCGGGGCCGACAGCCTGCTGGTGTTCACCGGCGTGAGCCGGCCGCGCGATGCCGTGCTCGCCCCGCCCGGCCAGCGTCCCGCCTACCTGGCAGCAGGGCTGGCCGGGCTGCTGGAGCCGCATCCGGCGGTGGCCGCGGCCGGCGGCGTGTTCCGCTGCCGAGGATGGGAAGCGGCCCGCGGCGCCGGCGGCCGGCTCCGCCTCAGCGGGCACGGCGAATGGCTGGACGGCCTGCGCGCGCTGTGCGCGGCCGCGTGGTCGGAGGGCCAGGTCACGGCCGAGGCGGCGGACGCCGCGCTGGCCGCGCTGCCGCGCTGACCGGGGGCTCTGGCTCCCTGGGGTCATCCCGCAGGCGCGGGACGCCTCCTTTCGGCTGACGCCGGCATCCCCCCGCAGGGTGACGAAGATCGGCATTGCGGGCGACGCGCTGGCCCCGCCTTCCCGGCCAGACTGGGCGCGGCCGGCCGGGCACGGGGCCCCGCCGGCCGGTCACTGGAGGAGGACCTGACCATGATCGAGGCGCGCGGCCTCACCAAGCGATACGGCGAGACGCTCGCCGTGAGCGAACTGTCGTTCACGGTGCAGCCCGGGAGGATCACCGGCTTCCTGGGCCCGAACGGGGCGGGCAAGACCACCACGATGCGGCTGATCCTGGGACTGGACCGGCCCACGCGCGGCACGGTCACCGTGAACGGGAAGGAGTTCCGGCAGCTGGCGAGGCCCATGCAGGAGGTGGGCGCGCTGCTGGACGCCAAGGCGGTGCACGGCGGCCGCAGCGCCCGCAACCACCTGCGCTGCCTGGCCGAGGCGAACAACCTGCCGCTGCGACGGGCCGGCGAGGTGCTGGAGCTCGTCGGGCTGAGTGACGTGGCCGGCAAGCGGGCCGGCGGCTTCTCGCTGGGCATGGGCCAGCGGCTCGGGATAGCGGCCGCCCTGCTCGGGGACCCGGCCATCCTCATGTTCGACGAACCGGTCAACGGGCTCGACCCGGAAGGGATCCTGTGGATCCGCAACCTGATGAAGGCGCTGGCCGCCGAGGGGCGGACGGTCTTCGTGTCGAGCCACCTGATGTCGGAGATGGAGCACACCGCCGATCACCTGATCGTGATCGGGCGCGGCAGGGTGATCGCGGACTGCAGCGTCGCTGACTTCATCGCTGGCAACTCGGTGCAGTCGGTGCGGGTCCGGACCCCCGACCCGGTCGTCCTGGTCAACGCGGTGGCGCAGGCCGGCGGGACCGCGGTGGCGGACGGTGACGGGGCCATCGTGGTGCAGGGCCTGACCGCGGAGCGGGTCGGCGACCTGGCGTTCACCAGCCGGATCCCGGTGCACGAGCTGACGCCGGACCGGGCGTCGCTGGAAGCGGCGTTCATGGAGCTGACGGCGGCGAGCGTGGAGTTCAGGGCCGGTGCCCCCGGCGGACCGCCGGGCGGCGGCCGGGCGGCAGACAGCGGCAGCGAACCGGGTCCCGGCGGGGGCGAGCCGGTGCGCGCCGGAGGGGTGGCCTGACATGGCGGCAACAGCGCAGGTGACAGTAGCCAGGCACGGGGGTGTTCCGGCCAGCGGCGGCCGGGCCGGCCTCGGCGGCGCGGTCCGGTCGGAGCTCACCAAGATCAGGTCGGTACGTTCCACCTACTGGACGCTGACGGCGATGATCCTGGTCACGATCGGCATCGGCGCGCTCTTCAGCTTCGGGCACGCGCAGGCGTTCAGCCAGCTGCCCGCGGGCCAGCAGGCACGCCAGTCCGCCGCATCGATCGCCCACGCCGCGGACTACAGCCTGTTCGGGCTGATCCTCGGCCAGCTGATCGTGGCCGTGCTCGGCGCGCTCACGATCACGTCCGAGTACTCCACCGGGATGGTCAGGACCTCGCTCACGGTGATGCCACGGCGGGGCACGTTGTTCGCTGCCAAGGCCCTGGTGTTCGGAGCCGTCGCGCTCGCGGCCGGCCTGGCCACCTCGTTCGCTTCGTTCTTCATCGGCCAGGCCATCCTGTCCACCCAGCACATCAGCACCACCCTCGGCCACCCGGGGGTACTGCGCGCGGTGGCGGGCGGCGGGCTGTTCCTGGCCTGCTGCGGGCTGCTGTCCTACGGGATCGGCGCGATGCTGCGGCACAGCGCCGGGGCCATCACCGCATCGATCGCCCTGCTGTTCGTGGCGTACATCCTGAGCAACTTCCTGCCCGGCAGCTGGGCCCAGCACATCGACAAGTGGATCCCGTTCAACGCTGGCGCCGCGATCTGGGAGAACGTCTCCGCCCCGGACATGTTCAGCCCCTGGGCCGGGTTCGCGGTGTTCGCCGCCTACACGGCGGTGGCCCTGGCCGCAGGCCTCATCCTGTTCCGCCGCCGCGACGCGTAGCGGCGGGAACGCGGCCCGGCCCCGCACCGGGGCCGGGCCGCGTTCCGGCTCCGGCGGGCGCCGGCGTCAGGACTGGCAGCGCGGGCACCAGAACGTGACCCGCTCGTCCGGCTGGCCGCCCTGGTCCGCGCGGCGGATCCGGGTGCCGCAGCGGCGGCACGGCCGCCCGGCCCGCCCGTACACCCAGGTTTCCTCGCCCCGGCGCTGGCTGCCGGTGGTGACCTGCCCGGACCGCTCTGTGTTGGCCGCCAGCAGCCGCTGGGCCAGGCCGGTCAGCGCGGCCAGGTCGGCGACCTCCCGCACCGGCCGCCACGGGCTGATTCCGCGCAGGAACAGCACCTCGGCCTTGTACAGATTGCCGATGCCCGCCAGGTTCCGCTGGTCCAGCAGCGCCTCGCCCACCGCGCGGTCCGGGCTGGCGCGCAGCCGCCGGGCCGCCTCGGCCGGGTCCCAGTCCGGGCCGAGCAGGTCCGGCCCGAGATGGCCGAGTACCCGGGCCTCAGCGGCGGCGGGCAGGATCTCGACGATTCCCAGCTGGTAGCCGACGGCCTGCCAGGCATCGTTGGCGAGAATGATCCGGATCCGGTGGCTGCCGGCCACCCGCTGGGCCGCCGGCCAGATCCGCCAGGCGCCGTCCATCCGCAGGTGCGTGTGCACGGTCAGGCCGCCGTCCACCCGGATCAGCAGGTGCTTGCCCCGGGCCAGCGCCTCACGCACGGCCCGGCCGGTCAGGTCGGCGGTGGCATAACGGGGCACCCGCACGTCGCTGCGGGTCAGCACCCGTCCGGCCAGGGCCGCATGCAGCCGTTGCGCGGTCTGCCAGACCACGTCTCCCTCGGGCACGCCCCGCCTGCCTCTTCCCGGCCAGCCGGGTCAGAACAGCTTGCGGAGGCGGAGCAGGTCGAACACGCTGGCTTCCACCCGGACCCGGCCGCTCAGCCAGGCACGGGGGAAGCTGCCGGGATCGCCGGCGATCGCCACCAGGTCGTCGCTGCTGGCGCGGAACCTGACCTGCGCGGGCGCGCGGTCGCCGTTGGCCTGCGTGACCGGGGTGGCTCCGTCCGGCCCGAGCCTGGTCAGGAACGTCACGCCGAGATCGGGGACCTCGCAGCTGAGGTCGCGGTCCACCAGGTGGGCGGCCCGGTCGGCCGGGTCCAGCTGGGAGATCCTGCCCACCAGGGCCTCGAGTGCCTGGCGGCACTCTTCCACGGTTGCCACTTTTCACCCGCCTCCCAGGTCAGGACTGCCCAATTTTAGGCGTTCGGAAAGCACCGGGGGACGCGGGCAGGGACCGGCCGGCTCGGAGCGGGCCGGCCCGTCGCCGCCTGACGGTAGCGTTTCCTGCAGGGCGCACGCCAGGCAGGCAGAAGGAGGGCGAGGGTGGAGCAGCGCGAGGACGTCCCGGCCGCGCCGCGGGCTACCGGCGACCCCCGGGTGGACGGGGCGCTCAGCAGGCTCGATGACCTGGCAGGGATGCCGGTCGCTGAGCATCCGGCGGTGTTCGAGCAGGTGCACCAGCGGCTCGCCGAGGCACTCGGGGATCTGGATGCCGCTGGCCCGGGCGAGGCCCCGGACGACCCCGGTGGTCCCGCCGGCCTGGGCGGGGC
>JAIRTY010000850.1 GCA_031254715.1 Nocardiopsaceae bacterium
CCAGCGGCGTGACCAGCAGGTACGGCAGCCCTTTCGCCGCGTAGCCGCGGCCTCCGGGCGGCTGGCCCTGCTGGCGCCGCCGTCCCAGCCGCCCGGCGGCCAGT
The DNA here is from genome assembly GCA_031254715.1 of Nocardiopsaceae bacterium. Taxonomy (GTDB): domain Bacteria; phylum Actinomycetota; class Actinomycetes; order Streptosporangiales; family Streptosporangiaceae; genus JAIRTY01. The sequence continues at coordinate 105 of JAIRTY010000850.1, forward strand.
CGCCGGGCGGGCGACCCGGCCGCCGGGGCGGCTCCTGCTTCGCCGGGTACCGACGTGGCTTTCACCATCGGTTACTCAGCTCGCGAGCCCGTTCGCTGTGTTCGCGATTGTCTTGATGGCCTGCGCGACCGACTCCGAGCCGGCCGCCGCGGCGTGCAGGTTGGTGTAGACGGAGTTGGAGAACTGCGGGTACCAGGGCGGCGCACCGCCCGGGAACACCGGCTTGGACGTGGCCAGCATGGCACTCAGGGCGTCGCCGCCGACCAGGTTGCCTTTCGCTGACATGACCTTGACGGCGCTGAGGTGGGACGGCAGCGCGTAGGTCGGCCAGGCCTTGGCCGCGCCGTTGACGCCGGCGAAGTTCACCTGCTGCTGCTTGCTGGTGAACCACTGGATGAACTTGGCGGCCGCCTTCGGGTACTTCGCCTGCTTGGGGATGCCGATGCCGTCCGGGTTGCTCCAGTTGGCCGCGGCGCCGGCCGCGCCTGGCGTCGGGATGTAGTCGACCTGGTTGACGACCGACGACGAGCTGGGCAGGTTGTACAGCGCGCCGAGGTTGCCTGAGTAGTCGGAGAAGACGCTGGCCACCTTCCCCTTGGCCATCAGCGTCTGCATGCCCTGGCTGTCGGTGACGTTGATGTTGCCCTTCGGCACGAGGCCGGTCTTGATCGCGTTGATCATCCACTGGGCCGCCTTGTAGCCGGGCGAGCCGGGGCTGGTGAACTGCGGCTTGCCTGACTGGTCCAGCACGGTGCCGCCGAGCGCCCCGGTCGTCTCGTACCAGTACGTCGACAGGCCCTCCGCGGCCGAGAACGGGATGTCCAGCGGGTGCGCCGACACGCCCGAGGTCTGCAGCTTCTTGAGGTCGGCCGTGTACTGGGTCAGCGTGGCCGGCATGGTCTTGATGCCGGCCTTGGCGAACAGGTGCTTGTTCACGGTCGTCACCATGAACGACGCGTCGTAGGGGATCCCGATGACCTGGCCGCCGACGGTGAACGACTTGATCTGCGGCATGTCAGGGGCCAGCGCCTTGGTGTTCAGGAACTGCTCCATCGGGTAGAACCAGCCGAGCTTGCTCAGCTGGCCGACCCGGGACCAGTCGACGTCGGTCGCGTCGGCGAAGTAGGTGTGGGCCGTCGCGGCGGCCGAGATCTTCGTCTGCAGGCTGTCCCAGTCGATGTTCACCCATTTGACCTTGATGCCGGTCTGCTTGGTGAAGGCGGCGAGCGCAGGCTTCGGCAGCGAGCCCGCTGCGAGCGCAACCGTGATCGTCACGCCCGACGTCTTGTCCGACGCGGCAGAGTTGCCTGAATTGCCGCCGCCGCAGGCGGCGAGCGTGACGGCGAGCGCTGCGGCCGCTCCGGTCATCGTCAGCCGCCCCTGGCGCGCTCGTATGCTGCTCAGCGTCCTAGCCAATGCGCCTCTCCTTCGAAACGCCCCCGTCGCGGGGGCCGGGTACGGGAGCAGTGTCCTGGCACCTGCGCAGTCGGCTGCTCGATCAGCTGCTCATTTGCGTGTAACCTGCTCGGCTAGTCGTTTGAACCGGGATATTACAGTTCGTGCCAGGCCGCGACAAGAAACAGTTTGATCACATAATGTGGTCAATGAGCGATCATATGCGCACAACTGATCAAAGCCTGATAGCATTCGGGGCGTGCGGAAGCAGGAGCGGTTCAGCCTGATCCTGGATCGTGTCGCCGAGCGCGGGTCCGTCGACGTCAACGACCTCGCCAGCGCGCTCGGGGTGTCAGGTGCGACCGTGCGGCGGGATCTGCAGGCGCTGAGCTCGGGGAAGCTGCTGGTCCGCACGCATGGCGGTGCGATGGCCAGGCTGGTCGATACCGGCGACGGGATCAGCCGGCTGGCCGAGAAGCGGCGCATCGGCGCGGCGGCTGCCAGGCTTGCCGACCGCGGCGCTGTGGTCGGCCTGACCGGCGGCACGACGGCACTGGAGGTGGCGCGGGCGCTCGCGCACCGCGGCGACATCACCTTCGTGACCAATGCGATCAACATCGCCTCGGAACTCGTCGGCAGGCCCGGCCTGCGGCTGGTCGTGATCGGCGGCATCGTGCGCAGCTCCTTCGAGCTGGTCGGCCCTGCGGCCGAGGCGATGCTCGCCAACTACCACTTCGACATCGCGTTCATCGGCGTCGACGGCCTCACCCCGCAGGAGGGCTGCACCACCCACGACGAGATGGAGGCGCAGACCGACCTGGCATTCCTGCGCCGCGCCCGCCGCAGCATCGTGATCGCGGACAGCACCAAGCTCGGGAAGGTGACGTTTGCGCGGATCGCCGCGGTGAGCGACGTGGACGACATCATTACCGACCGCGGCATCACCGACGAGCAACTGCGCAGCCTGTCCAGCGCCGGTGCGCAGGTGACGACCGTCTGACCGGCCGCAGCCGGCCGCAGCCGTCCGGCGCCGGTGGCGGCCCGCCGCGCGCGGCACCACGGAACGTGGCGACATAGTCTCAATGGGTATGTACAAGGCCGAACCCGGACGCCGCCAACCCTGGGGGGGCCATGGCTCGGTTGCGGGGGCGGCGCCTGCGCTGGGTGATCGCCGGGGTGCTGGTAGTGGTGCTGGCGGTGGCGGTGGCCGTGACCTGGCCGCTGGTGCGCCGCTACACGGGCGCGGCGCCGCAGGACCAGTTCAGCCAGTCCGTCCGGCTGGATCCCGGGCTCGCCCGCGACTACCGCAGGGTGCTCGGGGTGGCGCACAATGCCGGCAACAATCTCGGCTCGCTGGCCACCGCGCTGCGGGCCGGCGCCGATGTCATCGAGATCGACGTGATCTCCGCCCGTGGCCGGCTCGTGGCGGGCCGCCCGCAGCCGCTGCCCTGGCTGGCCCGGCAGCTGTTCCGGGGGCCGACGCTGGCGCAGGCCTGGGACCGGGCGCGGGCCGCCCGCGTCATCAAGCTCGACCTGAAGCAGGGCGACCGCTCGTTCCTGGCCGACGTGGCTGATTTCCTGGCCCGGCGGGCCGCCTCCCGGCGCGTGATGGTCGCCAGCCCCGATCCGGCCGCACTGTCATTCCTGCACCGCCGCCTGCCCGGGCTCACGCTCCTGTTCAGCGTGAACGGCCCTGACCCGGTCAGCCAGCTGGAGTCAGACCACGCGCTGCAGCAGGTCATCGACGGCGCATCCGTCTATGAGGGCCTGGTGGACGCGGCCCTGGCCGACTGGATGCACGAGCACAAGCTCCAGATTGTGGCCTGGACCGTCAACAACGGCGAGCGCTTCAACGAGCTGGTCCGGCTCGGCGTCGACGGCATCACCACCGACAACCTGGCGATCCTCCGTGCCCTCAGCCAGCGGCACGACCGGTCAGCTGTGCCCGGCTAGGCAGTGGCCTTCATGCCGCTGTGGACCCGGCGGTCTGTGTGGAGGGTGTCGCTGGGCTGGCGGCCGTAGGCCTCGCGGTAGGCGGCCGCGAAGCGGCCGGGGTTGGTGAAACCCCACCGGGCGGCGATGTCGGAGACGGTGATCCCGGTCCCTGGGTCTGCCCGGCCTAGGTCGTGGTGCGCGGAGGCGAGCCTGGCCCGTCGCAGGTACGCCAGCGGCGTGGTGTGCTCGTGCTCACGGAAGGTCTGCTGCAGCGCGCGCGGGCTGGACCGGGCGGCGCTGGCGATCTCCCTGAGCCCGATGTCGGCGTCGTGGTGGTCGTCGATGAACGCGAGGGCGCGCCGCAGCGACGCCGGGCCCACGTGCCCCGCAGGCTGTGCCGCGGCCCCGGCGGGCGCGATCGGGAAGGCCTCCAGGAGATGCGCGGCCACCAGCCGGGAGGTCTGGTCGCGGATGAGCGTGCTGTCGCGCGTTGTCTCGCTGCCAAGCAGGCCCCGCACATAGAGGTCGAGCTGGTCCAGGGCGCGGGCGTGCTGCGGGGAGCGAGCCGGCGACAGGCGGTACCGCATCGGCTCGTCCGGATCGCGCCCGCTGAGCCCGGCCATGATTCGGTCCAGCGACGCCCGGTCAAAACGCGCGATGGCGATCCGGACACCCGGCGACCAGGCCATGTCTGACGGGAGGTCCGGATCGAGCAGGAACCAGTCGCCGCGGCCGGCGGTGATCTCAGCTGAGCCCATGCGGCAGGAGTAGACCCCGTCGAGGACCCGGGCCACGACGACCTGCTGCCCGAACGGCGCTATGTCGGTGAGCACGCTGGCATGGGAATGCTCCATCACCGACCAGCCCTGGTCGCCGAGGTCAGCATCGCGGAAGCGGAACCGGAAGCGGTCCACGCGTCCCTTCAGCCGTACGTGGTGCGTGGCATACATCTGTGCCAGGAACTCGTGGGCCTCGTCCGGCTGCGCGGTGACAAGCGTCATGGCGGAGGGGGCGGAAGGTATGGACATGACCAAGACCTTCGTTTTGTGGCTGCGGATGCGCTGAGCGGCTGGCGACAGCGTCCTGACCAGCATAATTTCTGCGAACTGAGATGCAAGTGGTACGTAGGGGGACAGAGTTAGTGACGGAGACTTGCACCCGGCGCTTCGGGGACTGGCAGGCGCCATCCGGCACGGCCCGGCCGGCTCGCCCGGCCCTGTCGCCGGCGGGGGCAGAGCCGGTGACAGACCACCCGGGGCTCCCGGTTCATACCTGCGGCCGCGGACTGGTCGTGGTCGAACTCAGCGGCGAAATTGATCTCGTGACAGCACCGGAGCTGATCGCAACCCTGCAGGCACCGCAGGTATCGGCGCCCGGCTCGCTGGTGCTTCTCGATCTGTCGGGCCTGAGCTTCTGTGACGTGACCGGGCTGAACGCGCTGGTCCGCGCCCGCCGCATCCTCGGCGA
>JAIRTY010000460.1 GCA_031254715.1 Nocardiopsaceae bacterium
GTATCAGCCACCCAAATCTTCCATTGACGTGTCCGTCGGGTCAATGGGGCTCTTCCGGCAGCGGGCCGGCGGCGGGTGACGGTGGCGACGAGCCGGCTTACGCCGAGCGGGTTGCTGACACATGGCAGCCGATAGCGTGGACTGAATGAGTGCAGCGCGCGACGTTACCTACGGAGCAGACGGCCTGACCATGGCCGGCTACCTCGCGCAGCCGCACGGCGAGGGGCCTTGGCCGGCCGCGCTTATCGGGCTGACCATGAACGGCTCGCCGCCCTCGGCTATGGCGCCGGCGGTCGTATCGTGGTCGAGCTTGCCAGCGCCGGGGTGCCGTTCAAGGCCGTTGCTGCCGTCCATCCCGCCCTGCCGGACGCCAGCGCTGCGGACTGGGCCGGCGCCACCGGTGCGTTCCTTTTGTGTACCGGCTCCGAAGATCCGCTTTGCACCCCTGACCAGGTCCTGACGTTTAGCCGTGCGCTCAGCGACGCAGGGGTTGACTGGCGCGTGAATGTCTACGGCCGCGCCAAGCACGCCTTCTGGGCCCAGCCGGTGAACCCCGACGGGTCGCCTTCCGGCGGGACCACTCACACCACGGCCACCGTGCCCGGCGTCGGCTATCACGCGGCGCACACGGCGCGCATGGCGGGCAGTGCTCGACCTGTTCGACGAGACCCTCGGGGCCTCGCCCGAGACGGCCTGAGTGAACACGACAACCCAGACTCACTCGCGAGCTACCGAAACAGGTTGAGCAGCACGCCCTAAGCGTCACGGACGGGCTGGTAGGTGAGGAGCGCGAGGCTCTCGCCGACGGCCCGGGTGCTGACGCGGCGCATCGGCGTGGTGCCGCCGGTCTCGCCGAAGAGCCGCTGACCGGCCCCGAGCACGAACGGGAAGATCATCAGCCGCAGCTCGTCGACGAGGTCGTGCGCGATCAGCGCGTGCCCGAGCCGGAAGCTGCCATAGACGACGATGTCCCCGGTCAGCTGTTGCTTGAGCGTCGCGACGTCCGTCAGCGCGTCGCCCGCCAGCACCGTCGAGTTGTCCCAGCCGGGATCGCGGAGGGCCGAGGACACGACATACTTGGGCATGCTGGTCAGCCGTTCCGCCAGCTCGCCAGTCCGGGATGACCAGCGCGCCGCGAACCACTCGTAGCTCCGCCGGCCCAGCAGCAGGGCCGCCGCGGCCAGCGCCTCGGCCAGCGCGACCCTGGCCCACTCGGCGCGGTCCGAGCCGCCGACCTCGCCGAACCAGCCGCCGCGGGCGAAGCCCTCGTCACCGCCTGGGTCCTGGACGACTCCGTCGAGCGTGACGTTCGCGCTGATGATGATCTTTCCCATGGGGTGCTCCCGTGATCGCTCCCGAGCGGATACCCGTCAGGCTGCCAAACCCGTTCTCACTGACCGATCTGCCGGGCACTGTCACCGGCGGTTCCGGCGGCGGGCGCCCAGCGCTGGTCGAGCCCGGCGAGTTTCCAGTAAAGAATGGCTGAGATCCAGACCACGGCGAACAGCCCGGCGATGACGAAGCCCGCGCGGTTGATGTCGAAGCCGGAGATGGCGTCCCAGAAGGCGCCGTGGATGTGCAGTTCGCTGGTCAGCAGGCCGGTGATCTCGATGGTGCCGACGAGGAATGCGACCGCGATGGACAGGCCGGTGATGATCAGGTTGTAGTAGACCTTGCGGACCGGACGGGCGAACGCCCAGCCGTAGGCGAAGTTCATGAAGCAGCCATCGGCGGTGTCGCACAGGGTGAGCCCGCCGGCGAACAGCAGGGGCAGCGCCGCCACGGCGTACCAGGGCAGGCCCTGGGTGGCGGCGGCCGCGGTGGCCGCCAGCAGCAGCACCTCGGTGGCCGTGTCGAAGCCGAGCCCGAAGATCAGCCCGACGAAGATCATGTGCCAGCTCTTGGTGATCGAACGCATGAAGCGGCCGAAGAACCGCCACATCAAGCCGCGGGCGGCGAGCTGGTGCTCGAGCTCGGCTTCGTCGAACGCCCCGGCGCGCAGGCCGCGGAAGACCTTGACGATCCCGGCCAGCACCACGATGTTGAGGGCGGCGATCAGGTAGAGGAACCCGGCCGCCATCGATGTCCCGGCCACCCCGCCGATCGACTCGTATCCGGACCGGGGGTCGACCACAGCGCCGAACACGGCTTTGGCGGCGAACCCCAGGCCGATGCCCACCACGACGATGACACCCGAGTGCCCGAGGGCGAAGAAGAACCCGGTGCCAAGCGGCCGTTTCCCGTCCGCCATCAGCTTGCGGGTGGTGTTGTCGATCGCGGAGATGTGGTCGGCGTCGAAGCCGTGCCGGGCCCCGAGCGTCCAGGCGGTGACCGCCACCCCCAGCCCGATACCCAGCCCGGGGAAGCGGAAGTGGTGCGGCGCGACCGCGAAAGCGAAGATCCCCCAGCCGCCCGCGTTCAGCGCGACGACCACCCCCGCCATCACGGCCAGCCGCGACCACTCGGCGGGGTTCAGGGCACTGGCCAGCGTGCGCCAGCGGCCTGGCAGGTCTGACATCAGCTCATCCTCCTGCCGACCGGAGGACGAACCAGGGCTCTCGCGGGGCCACTGAGCCGGGCACGAACCATCCTTCCTCCGAGGACTGGTCTCGCTGACCAGGCAGCCCAGGCGACCGGACTCAGTCCCCCGAGGGGGCTCTTACCGTTGCGGGACAGTACCGGGATCACACCGGACTTCGCTGTGCTGCCTGCCACCCGTTACCGGGCAGGGCTAACGTAGCGAGCCCGGCATCTACCGTCAAGGATGATGAGCTGATCAGATATTGAGCCGTGAAGCCTCTGGCACACTGGGCTCGTGCACCTGCTTCCCGCCGAGCGCGCCGGCTTCCGGGTGATCGATGCCGAGCGCGTCTGCCAGGCCATCGCCTCCCTCGGGGATCCCGCGTCCATCCAGGCGCGGGCAGAGCGCTTCGCGGCCCTGGCCGACCCCACCCGGCTCGCCCTGCTCACCTGCATCCACGCGGCCGGGCCGATCAGCGTCTCCGATCTTGTCGCGGCGACCGGTGTCCACGACACCACCGTTTCCCAGGCACTGCGCTACCTGCGCGCCGCCCAGATCGTCACCGCCCAGCGCGACGGGCGCGTCATCCGCTACCAGCTCGCTGACGACCGCATCGGCGCGATCCTCGCGCAGTAGTTCCCTGGGGCTGGTTCCTGAGGTGGTCCCGCGCGGTCGCGGAATCTCGCAGGTCTGACGCTGCTGACCGCTCCCTCGCCTTGTGGTGAAATGGACAAACCAATTGAGAGAAATGAGGGACGATGGCTGGCTTCCCGCTCTCCAACACCGCAAGACGACGGATCCTGGTGGCGGGGGCAGCCCTCGTCACGGTCTGCGCAACGGTCTCGGGCTCTGCCGCCCTGGCCGCGCCCGGCGCTCCGCCACCGGCGGCCGCGGCAAGCCCGCACACCGTCAGCGTGCCGCACCCGGTGCCGGTCACCGCCGATCCGGCTACCACCGCGTATCTGCTGCTCGACCTCACATCCGCCGTCTGCGCCCCGAAGCCCTCCTGCGTGGCCACCCTCCCGGCCGCGGCCGCCCTGCTCGCCAAGGCTCGTGCCGCCGGTGCCACGGTCGTCTACAGCGAGACCAACGCAGCGGGATCTGAGATCCTCCCCCAGGTGGCGCCGCAGCCCGGCGACCCCATCGTCAAGGCCCACGCTGACAAGTTCTTCGGCACCGACCTCGACCAGATCCTGAGCTCGCGCGGTATCCAGACACTGGTGGTCGTCGGGACGGCGGTCAACGGCGCCGTCCTCTATACGACGTTCCAGGCCAACCAGCGTGGCTACACCGTCGTGGCGGCCGAGGACGGCCTCTCAGCGGATTCGCCGTTCATCATGCACTACAGCCTCTTCCAGCTGCTGAACCAGCCGGGGTTCGCCAACGCGCAGAACACGCCGCTCAAGGCGGGTGCGGTCACCCTGAGCAAGGGCAGCCTGGTCACGTTCCAGGCCGCCGGCTGACGTCACGACCCGTGCCGACCGGTTAGGGCCGCCCACGGCCGGGCCGGCCACAGCCTTTTGACCTGTACCCGAGTACAGGGCCGATCCTGAATGGAATGAGGATCGGACTGACGGTTCCGCCGCAGGCGACGCTCGAGGCGACGCTCGCCGGTTTCGGGGAGGCCGAGGCGACAGGGGTTCATAGCCTGTGGTTCTCTCAGCCGCCGGGCGGGCTTGATGCGTTGATGGTGCTGGCGCTGGCGGCAGGACGGACCCGGAGCGCGCGGCTGGGGACGGCGGTGATCCCGGCCTTTCCCTCGCACCCGGTGGTGACCGCACGTGCGGTCCGGACCGCGGCCGCCGCCGCGCCCGGCCGCCTGGTGCTCGGGGTGGGTGCCGGGCATCGGACCTGGGTCGAGCACGAGTACGGGCAGGCCTTCGATCGGCCGGTGCGGCGGGTGACCGAGTGGGTTCGCACCATGCGGCGGCTGCTGGCCGGCGAGTCACTCGCCGCCCATGACAATGGGTACGGCCTCGCGGTGGCAGGCTCGGACGCGACTCCCGGCGTGCCGATCGTGCTGGCGGGGACCGGTCCTGGGATG
>JAIRTY010000083.1 GCA_031254715.1 Nocardiopsaceae bacterium
CCGGATCGAGGTCATCAACCCGATCAAGACCATCGGATCGCACCGGGTCTCGGTCCGGCTGCACCCGGAGGTCACCGCCAGCGTCGACGTCGAGGTAACCGGCGGCGCCTGACCCGCCACGTTCCCGTCGGCCCGGCCCCGGCCCGGAACCGGCTACCTGGCGATTGTGGAAACAAACTGTTGTGCCAGCAACCAGAATTTTCCACTCTTGCCAGGGCAGGGCGGCGGAGCCCGGTTCTCGGGGGCTACTCGCGGAGGCGCCGGGCCCGGGTTAGCCGGGCCCGTGATCGGCGGCGTCTTCGCTGTCGCCCGAGTAGTCGCGGAGCCGGCGAGCCAGGCCGGGGTCCGCGTCGGCCACCATCTCCCAGATCGCGGCGAGCCGCCGGGCCAGCTGCTCCGGCCCGCCCGCCGCGCCGCTGGCGGCCTCGGCCGCCAGCTGGTCGATGGCCTCGCTGATGCGGGCGAGCCTGCTCGCCGGTCCCCCGTTGGTCAAACACACGTTCGAATCCTAGGGCCGGGGACCCCAAGATCACCGCGATTTAGCGGTTCAGCCCGGGGCTGTTGGGCAAGGGCGAGCGCGGGCGGCGCTGGTACCGGCCGGGCACGCCCGGTGACCGTCCGGAGGATGCTGGAACGGCCGGCGAATGCCGGGAGAAAGGCTCCGGAGCATCCCTCCGGAACGCCCGGTGCCGGCCCCGCATCACCCGCCAGGGCTGATATCTGGCTGTGGATAATTAACGGCGGCTGTGGATGGCATGTGGGATGAGAACTTTTTTACTTGCACAGCCGGTGGATCTGCTAATCGCAGGTCAGGACCGTTCTCTGGGATGAGCCGGGAGCGGTTTCCCCAGCCGTGTCCCCACCCTGCGCACAGGCTGAGCGGCGTGTCTGCACAGCCTGCCCACAGGGTTGTCCACACCCCGGCTGGACGCCCCGGCCAGCCGCCGGCAAACTGTCAGACCGGCCCGGTACAACAGCTGTCGTGGGCCCGGGCACGACGGGCCCGGGCGACCGTTCGAAAAGTGGGGGAGGTGGTGTCGGGTGAGCGTCGCAGAGATCGCCCCCCACGGATCCGATTTCGAACGGACCCCGCCGCACGATCTCCCGGCGGAGCAGTGCGTGCTCGGCGGCATGCTGATGTCCAAGGACGCCATCTCCGATGTGCTGGAGGTGCTCTCCCCTGGCGACTATTACCGGCCCGCCCATCAGCTCGTGCACGAGGCCATCCTCGACCTCTACGGGCGCGGCGAGCCGGCCGACGCGGTCACCGTCGCCGACCTCCTGAACAAGCGCGGTGAGCTGAACCGCATCGGCGGGGCGCCGTACCTGCATACGCTCATGGCGTCGGTGCCGACCGCCGCGAACGCCGGCTACTACGCGCGGATCGTCAGGGAGCGGGCCATCCTGCGCCGCCTGGTCGAGGTCGGCACCCGGATCGTGCAGCTCGGGTACGCGCCCGACGCCGACGCCGACGAGCTGGTGGACCGGGCGCAGGCCGAGGTCTTCGGTGTCACCGAGCGGCGGGCCACCGAGGACTACCTGCCGCTGTCCGAGATCATGCCCGGCACCCTGGACGAGATCGAGGCCATCGGATCGCACGGCGGCCGGATGACCGGGGTGCCCACCGGGTTCGCCGATCTCGATTCGCTCACCAACGGCCTCCACGCCGGCCAGATGGTCGTTATTGCCGCGAGACCCGCCATTGGCAAGGCGATTTCGACCGATTGCGCGCTCCCAACCCCCTCGGGCTGGACAACGATGGGCGAGGTTGCCATCGGCGACCGGCTGCTAGGGGCCGACGGCCGCCCGGTGACCGTGGTCGCGGCCACCGAGGTGATGAACGGGCGTCCGTGCTACGAGGTCGAGTTCTCCGAAGGCGAAGTGATCGTGGCCGACGCCCAGCACCAGTGGCTGACGTGGACCCGGGCAGCGCGCCGGTATGACGCGCAGGCACGGGGGCTGGGCAAGACTTATGCCCAGCCGGTTCTCCCGCGGCCGGTCACCACCGAGCAGATCGCCGCGACGCTGCGCTGCCCCACGGTCGACCGCCGTCCGAACCATGCCGTTCCGCTCCCGCAGCCCATCGAGCTCCCCGAGGGTGACCTGCCCGTTCCCCCGTATGCCCTCGGCGCCTGGCTCGGTAGCGCTGGCACGGGACCGGCCTGGCTCGATTCCGCCGAGCCAGAGATCGTGATGAAAGTTGAGGGCTCAGGGCTGGGGGGTGACCCGCTGCCGGAGCTGCGGACGCTGGGGGTCCTCCAGGACAAGCACATTCCCGTGAGCTACCTGCGCGCATCGGTCGGGCAGCGCCGGGCGCTGCTTGCGGGACTCCTCGACACCGATGGCACCGTTACCGCGACCGGCGGAGTCCAGTTCGCGGTGACGAACCAGCGGCTGGCCGAGGACGTCCGAGAGCTGATCTACAGCCTGGGTTACCGGTGCACGGTGACTACGAAGCGTGTCAAGGGCCGCAGCGAGGCCTCGTCGACCTGCTTCATGGTCAACTTCACCACGCCCGACGAGGTGTTCCGGCTGAGCCGCAAGCAACTCCTGCAGAAGGAACGGCTCCGTCATCAGACGCAGCGGACCCGGTGGCGCTACATCACCGACGTCCGCCCCGTCCCGTCCGTGCCGGTTCGCTGCGTGCAGGTGGACAGCGCCGATCACCTGTACCTGGCCGGGCGCAGCATGATCCCTACGCACAATTCGACGCTGGCGCTGGATCTGGCGCGGGCGGCGGCGGTGAAGAACGGGCTGGCGACGGTGATGTTCAGCCTGGAGATGAGCCGCAACGAGATCACCATGCGGCTGCTGTCGGCCGAGGCGCGGGTGCCGCTGCACTCGATGCGAACCGGGCAGCTGGGCGAAGAGGACTGGACCCGGCTGGCCCGCCGGATGAGCGAAGTGGTCGACGCCCCGCTGTTCATCGATGACTCGCCGAACATGTCGATGATGGAGATCCGGGCCAAGTGCCGCCGGCTCAAGCAGCGGCAGGACCTGAAGCTCATCATCGTCGACTACCTGCAGCTGATGAGCTCGCCGCGGCGGATCGAGAACCGGCAGCAGGAAGTGTCGGAGATGTCGCGGTCGCTCAAGCTGCTCGCCAAGGAGATCGACGTCCCCGTGATCGCCATCTCCCAGCTCAACCGCGGACCGGAACAACGCAACGATAAACGTCCATTGCTCTCAGATCTACGCGAAAGCGGATCTATAGAGCAGGATAGCGACGTCGTGATCTTGCTGCACCGGGAGGACGCGTACGAGCGGGAGTCACCCCGGGCGGGCGAAGCGGACATGATCGTCGCCAAGCACAGGAACGGGCCGACGGCCACGGTCACCGTGGCATTCCAGGGCCATTACAGCCGCTTCGTGGACATGGCGCCCGGCTGAGAAACGCACCCTTCCCGGTCGCCGGGACCCTGCCCGTAAGCCGCCCCCGGCCGCGGCGGGGGCGAGGTACGAGGGCAGACTGACGCCATGGCAGCAGGGCAGAATGAGATCTCCGGCACGGCTCCGCCGATGGCGCCCACCGATGCGTGGGCCGCTGCGAATCCGGGCTCGAAATCCCTCACGCAGCGGGCGCGCCGCGTGCTGCCAGGGGGCGTCACGCATGATGTGCGGCGGGCAGTACCGTTCCCGGTGGCGGTGGCGCGTGCCGAAGGCTCGCACAAGTGGGATCTCGACGGTCATGAGCTCGTCTGCTACGTGATGGGCCACGGTGCCCTGCTGCTGGGTCACAGCGCACAGCCGGTGGTGGCGGCCGTGCGGCAGCAGGCGACCCAGGCGTTCCACCCGGGCGCATCTCATGAGCTGGAATGCGAGTGGGCCGAACTGGTCGTGGACCTGGTGCCTTCCGCGGAGCTCGTCCGCTTCACCGCCAGCGGCACGGAAGCCTCCCTGCTGGCGCTGCGCCTCGCCCGGGCGGCAACCGGCCGGGAGCGGATCGTGAAACTGGCCGGTCATTTCCACGGCTGGCACGACCAGGTCTCCTTCGGCACCGACCCGCCGTTCCGCGGCCCGGACACGGCCGGCGTCCCCGGCGTGCTCGGGCAGGTGGTCACCGTGGTGCCAGCGGATGCGCAGGCGCTAGCGGATGCGCTCGGCGGCGGCGACGTGGCGGCCGTCATCCTCGAGCCCTCCGGGGCTGCATGGGGAACGGTGCCGTTGCCTGCCGGGCTGCTCGCCACGGTGCGCGAGCTGACCAGGGCAGCCGGGACGATCCTGGTCTTCGACGAGGTCGTCTCCGGTTTCCGCTGGTCCCCCGGGGGCGTACAGGCCGTGGCCGGGGTGACGCCCGACCTCACAGCGCTGGGGAAGATCCTGGCCGGCGGGATGCCGGGCGGTGGCGTGACCGGCCGGGCCGATCTGCTTGGTCACCTCTCGCGCGCCGGCGATGATCCGCTCCGGGTCGCCCACCCCGGCACCCACAACGCTCACCCCCTCTCGGCCGCCGCCGGGATTGCCGCGCTGAGCGAGTGCCGCTCGGGAGAGCCGCAGCGCCGGGCTGACCGGCTCGCCGCCGCCCTGCGCGCCGGGCTGACGTCCGTCCTTGCCGAAGCCGGCGTGCCCGGGCGCGCCTACGGCGAGAGCTCGACCTTCCACCTGCTGATCGGGCACGCCGGGGAGCCGGAGCAGGCCAGCCTGGAGACGCTGAAGGCCGGCGGGATGAGCCCGGAACTGTCCGCCGAACTGCACACCGGCATGCTGCTGGAAGGCGTGCATCTCTTCCACGGATCTGGATTCGTCAGCGCAGCCCACACCGAGCGGGACGTCGAGCTGACGGTGGCGGCGTTCGCCGCGACGCTGGCCCGGCTGCCCGCCGGACTGCTGCCATGACCGATCCCGCCATCCCGGATCTCGCGATCACCGGGGGACGGGTCGTCGATCCCGGCCGGGGGGTCGACGACCCGCTCAGCGTCGCCATCACCGGCGGCCGCTTCACCGCGCCGGGTGACGCCGGGCAGGCTGCGGAGACGATCGACGCCAGTGGCCTGGTGCTGGTGCCAGGCCTGGTCGACCTGCACACGCACCTCTATCACGGTGTCTCGCACTACGGCATCGATCCGGACGCCAACTGCCTGCGCCGTGGCGTGACCACCGCGGTCGACGCCGGCTCAGCGGGCGCCCAGACGTTCCCCGGGTTCCGGCGCTTCGTCATCGAGGGCGCGCAGACCCGGATTTTCGCGTTCCTCCACGTCGCCGTCCAGGGGATGATCACCAACCTGGTGGGCGAGCTTGAAGACCTCCGGTGGGCCTCCCCGGCGCAGGCCATCGGGCGGGCCCGCGAGCATCCGGATGTGATCGTCGGCGTGAAGGTACGGCTGGGATACCAGATGGTGGGCAACGACCCGGAGCCGGCACTGCGCCTCGCCCGGCAGGCGTCCGAGCAGCTGGGCCTGCCGCTGATGGTGCACATCATCGACATGCGCAAGCCCATCAGCTGGCTGCTCTCGCAGCTGGGCGAAGGCGACATCGTCACGCATTGCTTCCATGCCAGCGAGGGCGGCATCCTCGCCCCGGACGGCCGCCTGGACCCGGCCGCCGCCCGGGCCCGGGCGCGCGGGATCGTCTTCGACGTCGGCCACGGCGCTGGCAGCTTCGCCTACCGCGTGGCGAGGACCGCCATCGCGCAGGGCTTCCCGCCTGACACGGTGTCGAGCGACCTGCACGCGCACAACGTTGCGGGACCCGTGTACGACCAGGCGACCACGCTGTCCAAGCTGGTTCACTGCGGGATGAGCCTGGCCGAGGTGATCAGGGCGACGACCTGCGCGCCGGCCTCCGCCATCCGGCGCGCAGGCGAGCTGGGCTCACTGGCGCCCGGCTCCGCCGCCGATCTGACCGGCTTCGAATTCCGCACCGGCGAGCGGGCACTGCCGGACGGGGCCGGTGACACCGAGGTCGTGGCGGCCCTTGCCGTCCCCCGCCTGGTCGTCCGGGCGGGGCAGGCCCATCACCTCGATCCGGTCACCCCGGGACCGGAGCCCCCCGCCGGGTCCTGAGCGGCCAGCGCCGGCGGAACGGGCCGGGCAGCCAGGAACCCGGCCAGCTCGTCAGCGCTGGCCGGCGCGATGCGGTCGGGCACCGGCAGGCCTGCCTGCGCCAGCGCCGCTGCCAGCCCGTCGCGGTCGCCGACGAGGACGAACGTGTAGCCGTGCCGGGAGAACTCCTCGACCTGTTCCGCAATCCCGGCCAGGAGCTGCTGCGCGACCTCGGCCGGGTAGTCGCCGGCGGGAAGCTGCATCACGCCCCAGCCCGCCGCCGCCAGCACAGCCAGCCCGTCGAGCTGGCCTGGCGCCGGGTTCACGTAGCAATCCGCCACCAGCGCGATCCGGTAGGAACGGGCGTCACGCATCGCCGCGCCCCAGCACCGATTCGAGCCGGGTCCGCTGGTCCGCCTCCTCGAATCCGGGGATCGCATGCCGTTCGCCCGCCACCCGGAAGGCGATGCCGCGGCGGTCAAGCTCGGCGTGCAGTTCCTCCACGAAGATGCCCTCGCCGCTGGTCAGCTCGGGTGAGCCGTCCGGCCAGGCTGGCTTGCCGCCGCGCTCAGGATCGGAACTGGTGATGGTCACGCCCATTGACGGGCTTCCCTCGACGCCGACCAGGACGACGTCCTCGCCGTGGCGGACGCGGGCAGCGATGGCGCCGGCCACGGCGACGGCCAGCCGGCGGCAGTGCCGGCGGAACGCCGCGGTGTCATACTGCTCCCGCACCGCCCAGAACCGGTTCAGCCCCGCGAACGCGAGCTCGGGACAGGGCATCTGCTCGATGCGCCAGCCCTTCTCGCGCAGCACGTCCACGACGGGGGAGTACACGCCGGCGCAATGCGCGCCATCGCCCACCTTGGAATTCTGATTCAGCAGGCAATGCGCCACGAACGCCACGCCCATAAGGCGAGCATACGGCCGTCGGTATGCTCACCGGGTGGCGCGTTCTGCTGTCGTCACGGGCTCGTCGTCCGGGATCGGGCGGGCGATCGCGGTGCGGCTCGCCGCGGACGGCTGCTGGGTGCTGCTCGCCGACATCCGCCGGGAACCGCTCACCGGCGGTGAGCCCACCGACGACCTCATCCGGGGCAGCGGCGGCGCGTGCGAGTACATCGCTGCTGACGTGTCCGTGCGGGCGGATTGCGACCGCCTGGTCACCCACGCCGCGGCGCGCACGGGACGACTCGATGTCCTGGTCAACAACGCCGCGCTGGCCGGGACTCACTCCGAGCCGCTGCTCGGCACCGAGGACCGCGATTTCGACGCGATCATGGCGGTCAACCTCCGCGGCCCGTTCATGCTCTGCCGGGCGGCGGTCCGGCAGATGCTGTCGCAGCCAGCTCGCGACGGGAGCAGGGGCCGGATCGTGAACATATGCTCCCAGCACGGCATGGTCGGTGCGCCTGGCCACGCCGCGTACGCGGTGAGCAAGGCAGGGCTGCTGCAGCTGACCCGCCAGATCGCGGTCGAGCATGGCCGTGACGGCGTCATCTGCAACGGCGTCGCCCCGGGCAAGGTGGTCACCGGCACGCCCGGTGATCTCAGCCAGGACGAGACGACGGCCGCCTACGCCCGGTCGCGGACCCCGTTCGCGCGGTTCGGCGAGCCCCGCGACGTCGCCGCGGCGGTCGCCTTCCTGGCATCGGATGACGCTACCTACATCAGCGGCGCGACCCTCATGGTCGATGGCGGATGGATGGCCTATTAGCCAGCGGCGATCCGGCAAGCCCGCCGGACCTACCGCGCGCCCCGGGCAATCTGGAGGCCAACTGGGGGTTACGAGTTAGCGACTAACGTATGAACTCCGGGCGACTGGCTGGATAATACTGCGGGTGGACTCCGTGATCGTGTTTGTCGCCCAGTACCTGCTGTTCGTCATGGTGGCAGGGTTCGCCGTGTTCTGGCTGCTCGGCGAGGACCGGGCCGGCAAAGTCCAGTTGGGCGGCGCTGCCGTGATCGGGCTGGTCCTGGGCGTGGTGTTCCTCGTGGTCGCCGGGAAGGTGCACGCCGACCCGCGGCCGTTCGTGCAGAACCCCGGGCTGCACCCGCTGTTCCGGCATGCCCGCGACAACGGCTTCCCCTCCGATCACAGCATTGCGGCCGGGCTGATCGCCACCCTGGTCCTGCTCCGTTCCCGGCTCTACGGGGCGTTGTTCGCCCTGGCGGCGTTCTGCGTGGCGGCCGCGCGGGTCGCCGCCCACGTGCACCATGTGCAGGACGTGGTCGCGGGCCTGGCACTGGGCGCGATCGCCGCGGTGATCGGCTACTACGTGACCGCCGCCGTGTTGCGCAGGCTACAGGGCCGGGTCCGGCTGCCGCTGGTCGGCGACCTGAGCGAGCCCGAACGCCCGGCCCGCCCCGCCCGGCACTCGGTCCGCCCGCGCGCCTGACCGCCCCCCGAGCCAGGCCCCAATCGGCGGGCAGAACTGCGTGAAGCGATCAAGCCGTCCGCGCGGTCCGGGCCCCCATTGAATGGATTGCGTAATGGTCGCGGGTCGTGTTGATATTGCCCCGGGGGCAGGCCGCGACTGAGTTCAGGTGACGGGGTGCTATGAGGGTCGTCATTGTGGGAGCGGGGATCGGCGGCCTGGTCACGGCGTTGCGGCTGCATCACGAAGGCCTCGACTGCGAGCTCTACGAGCAGAGCGAGCAGATCCGGGAGCTGGGTGTCGGGATCAACGCGCTGCCGAACGCGGTCAAGGAACTGGCGGTCCTCGGGTTACTCGACCGGCTGGACGAGGCCGGAATCCGCACCCAGGAGCTGTTCTACACGCACCGGCTGGGGCACGAGATCCTGCGACGACCATGCGGGATGCTGGCCGGATTCAGCTATCCGCAGCTCAGCCTGCACCGGGGGCAGCTCCAGGGGGTA
>JAIRTY010000109.1 GCA_031254715.1 Nocardiopsaceae bacterium
CCTATGTCTTGGCCCCTACATCATGCCGCCTGGCTTTTACGCAGCCCAAGACCGCCGCCGCAGCCGTTATGCGGTGGTTATGGCATTTCGCGGCAGCCGGGAAATGACATCAGCCCCGCCGTCCATCCGCCCGGCCCAACCGGGCGGGCTGGCGCCGGCTCAGTCCGTTGGCTGGCCTTTGGCTTTGGCGTCGGCGATGGCGGCCCTGATCGCCGTCTCGGCCGCGTCCACGGCGGCGCGGGCGGTGATGGTGCTCGTGTGGGCCTGGTCGAGGTGCCCAAGGCCGATGCTGTCGAAGGCCACCCGGCTGTCGTGAATCGCCATCTCGAGCTCGCGCGCGGCCTCCTGCAGGCTCATCGAATCCCCGGGGACGGCTTCTTCGCTGTTCATCGGCTCTCCTGATATCTGATCCGGAATCCGTGCTTCACATCCCTGCCCGGGGATGCGCCGTTCAGGCTAACGGCGTCCAGCAGCTACCGGGCGGGCTTTCTGCCGGAGCGGGCCGAAGAGCCGCCCGCGCTGGATGGCTTCAGCCGACCAGGACCTGAGCCCCGCTGGCCGCGGTGGCGCTCAGAATGCGCCCCACCAGGGCGGAGCGGGTCGCGACCGTCAGATACAGCCCGGCTCCGGCCGCTGATTCGGCTGCGGCGTTGATGACACGGAATCCGCGCCCATCGATGAACGACACGCAGGTCAGGTCTAAGAAGACCGGTTTGCCCCGTACCGATGCCCTGGCCAGGCACTCGCCGAGGCTGGGAGCGGTATCAAGATCTACCTCACCGGCGACGGTGATCAGGATCTCGCCGTCCGGCTCCAGGAGGTCACAACGGAACGCCGTAGCAGCGTACCGGGCCGGGTCCATCGGTACCTCCCGCGTGATGCGACGTCGTTGCCGCGGTCACCCGCTCCGTTCAGCAGGGCAGCGGGAGCCTGAGCCATACCCTCTTCGGATTACCCCGCGCGGAACCAGATGCCTGGTCGCCCGGTCCCGGCTGGCGCTCGCCGGCGTGCTCAACCCCCCACGAGTCAGCCAGGCTATCGACCAGCCACAGGCCGTATCCCGCGTTGCAGCCGCGAAGGTCGCCCGGCCGCCGCCGCGCCACCTGGCCGCCTCCGTTGTCCTCGACCTCGATGTGCACGGCGCCGCCGGCGGCCGTGACTGACAGCCATACCGGGCTGCCGGCATGAACGACGGCATTGGTGACCAGCTCGCTGATCAGAAGCTCGGCCCGATCCAGGATTTCAGCGCCGGCACCATGGCCCGCCAGCACCTCCCGGGCGAACCGCCGGGCCACCGCCGGAGCAGTCCGGCTGGCCTCGAGGCGGGTCCGCGCCGTCGCGGCAGCTGCTTCCACGTCAGATGCGTTGGGGATGGCCGCTGCGTGCGACACGGAAACCTCCTTGGGCGGCTCGCCGCCCCGCTTTCTCCTAGTGAACTGGCCAGTAACTTCCCTCTCGTCGGTTCCCGGCCGCCGGAAAACTGAAACATGTCCTACTGCGGGCCCGGCACGGCTGTGGCGTCATTGCTGTTTCCTGTCGAAACGCGCCTAACATCCCAGGCATGGGGCAGAGATACCGGAGCTCGCCAGGCCGCTGAGGTACTGGTCCGCGGGGTGCCCGCAACCCCCAGGAGGGAGTAATTGCCACTTCCCACTCCGATCCGGAGGCTCGCCGCGCTGACGGCGCGCACTGCCGGACGTTCTGCGAGCGTGCCCGGGAGCGCCGGCGCGGGCGACGCTGACGGGGCAGCCGTGCCGAACGGCAGCGCCGCAGGTCAGGCCAGCCGGGACGGGGATCACCGCGAGGAGCCGCAGCGGCCGGAGGACGGGGACCGCGGCAGCCGCGCGGCACCCGCGCCGCCGGACGGCGACGACCCGATGCGGGCCGCGCTGGATCAAGCCGAGGCCGTCGCCGGGGACACCGGCACCGGGAGCCTTGGCCGCCCCGGCAGCCCGATGAACAAGCGCTCGCCGTTCTTCATCGGGCTTACCGGAGCGGCCGGCGTCGCGGTCACCTACGCCGTCGCGGTGCTGCTGCTCCGAGCGCGGGGCGTCCTGATCCTGATCGGCCTCGCGCTGTTCATCGCCGCGGGCCTGGACCGGGCGGTCGACTGGCTGACCCGCCGCGGCTGGCCTCGGTCAGTGGCCGTGCTGGCCATCCTGCTGTGCTCGCTCGGCGTCCTCGGCGGGTTCATCGCGGCGGCGATCCCCCCGCTCGCCGCCCAGGCCACCGCCCTGGCGCACCAGTTGCCCCAGTACATGCACCAGCTGCAGAACCACAACTCAGAGCTGGGCAAACTTAACGTTCACTACCACATCCAGCAGCACCTGACGAGCCTGATCTCGTCGCGGGGAAGCTCGCTGGTCGGGGGCATCCTGGGAGCGGGGCAGGTGGTGCTGAGCGCGGCGGAGTCGGTGCTCGTGGTCGCCGTGCTGGTCGTCTACTTCCTGGCGGCGATGCCGAGCATCAAGATGTTCCTCTACCGGTTCTTCCCGCAATCCCGCAGGGCCCGCGCGATCCTGATCGGGAACGAGATCTTCAGCAAGGTCGGCGGTTTCACCTCCGGAAACATCCTGACCTCGCTGATCGCCGGTGTCGGCACCTACATCTGGCTGGTCGTGTTCCACGTCCCGTACCCGGTGCTGCTGGCCATGTTCGTCGCCCTGCTCGACCTGGTCCCGGTGATCGGGTCCACGATCGGCGGTGTGGTGGTCACGCTCGTCGCCCTGACCGTGTCGCTCACCACGGCGATCCTC
>JAIRTY010000231.1 GCA_031254715.1 Nocardiopsaceae bacterium
CTGGTTCACGAACGCGATGTACCGGTCGGACGCTCTGCTGGTGCGCTACCTCGCCCGTCAGTACGGCGTCCCGCTGGACCGGGAGCACATCGTCGGCCACGACAACGTGGGCGGCCCCAGCAACTCCCTCAACGCTACCCAGCACTGGGACCCGGGCCCGTTCTGGAACTGGAACTACTTCATGTCCCTGGTGCTCGGCATGAACCCGGACGCCTACCGGGCGGAGCAGGGCTCGGCCGGGGCCGGCGGGCACCACGTCGTCACGATCTCACCGGACTTCGCGGCCAACCAGCCGCCGATCACCGACTGCCAGAGCGGCGCCTGCGTCACGCTGCCGCAGCAGGGGGCGAACTTCGTCTACCTGCACACCCAGCCCGACGCCAGCTCGCCGCTGCTGTCCGACCCGACCCTGCATCCGGACGGCTCGGCGGGCACCACGGTGGACAGCGACTGGTCGGACAAGGCTGCGGCCGGGGAACAGTACGTTCTCGCCGGCCGCAGCGGCAACTGGACCGGAATCTGGTTCGGCGGCCAGGTCGGCTGGTTCTACAACCCGCCGGGCCGGGGCAGCACTGCCAGGTTCACCAGCGGCCAGGTGGTCACGCCCAAGCCGGGGATGACATCCGTCCCGGTGTACGGCAGCGCTTTCCCTGAGGCATCCGCCTATCCCGCGGACGTCCCGGTGCAGGCGAACGCCCCGCTCGCCTACAGCTTCCCGGCCGGGCAGGCGTACGTGACGACCGGGCTGGTGCCCGACGACTACTACCACGCGGTCACGTTCGACAACAGCGCACCCGACGACCACACGGTGATCCACGGGACGACCCGGTATTACGAGATCATGTACAACCACCGGCTCTATTACGTGAATGCCGCCGACGTGCGGCTGGCGCATCTGGGTTAAGGGGAAACGCCCGCCGCAGGTGTAACGGATTCGCCGGCCCCGGCGTTCCGTCGATGCGGCATTCCTTCTACCCCACAAGGCCATTGCATGAGAACTTTTCCCTGGCGTAACGCGCTGGCGGCGGTCGCCGGCGTAGCAGTCCTGCCCGCTGGGCTCGCGCTGGCGCTGGCGGCGCCCGCCGCGGGCGCCACCAGTCACCCGGCACCGCACCATTCCGCTGGCGCCTCTCCCGCCCCGCAGGCTTCCCCCCATGCCAGCAAGGGCGGCAGCGGATCGTCCTCCCAAGCCAAGGGAGCGGCCCCGGCCACCGCTGCGGCGCATGGCACGGGAAACGGCAAGCCGCCGGCCTCCAGGAAGGGCGACAACGGCACCGTCAAGATCCACAAAACCACGACCCCGGTCACCGATCCGCGCAACGAGCCCCATGTCTGCCACTTCTACCTGGACGGCTTCGGGTTCGACGCGGGCCAGCCCGTGTCCTGGCACATCGAGTCGTGGCCGCCGACCGGCGACCGGAGCACCGTCAGCGAGGGCGCGCTGGCGGTGGACGGCAACGGCAACGGCCACACGCCGCCGATGACGCTGGCGAACGGCCACTACAAGCTGTTCTGGAACTTCACGCCTGAGCACGGCGCGGCCAAGCACAAGGTGTTCTGGGTCAAGTGCCCGGGCAAGCAGACCCCGCCGCCCAGCACGCCGCCCGCCACCCCGCCCGGCACGACCCAGCCCGGCCCGTCCCAGCCGCCGTCACCAGCGTCCGCCGGCGCGCCGTCAAGCCACGGCTCGCCGCCCAGCCACGGCGGGCTGCCCGTCACCGGCTTGCCGCTGGCGCTGATCGCCGGAGCGGGCGCGGTGCTGCTCGGCACCGGCGGCACGGCCCTCACGCTGGCGGCGCGGCGTCACCGCTGGCTCCGCCTCCGCTGACGGCCGGCCCGCGCGCGTCATGTCCGGGTCCAGGACCGGCGCGCGCGGCCGGCTGCGGCCGCCGGGTGCGGTCACCCAGCCGGCCGCCGGCCCCCAGCCGGGGCCGGCGGCCGCGCCGCTCCGGGCGGAAGCCGGGGGCAGCTGATGCGGACCGCGCTTCGCACCTTCGGTGAGGTCTGTGTCACCGCGGGCGTCATCGTGCTGCTCTTTCTCGCCTATCTGGTGTGGGGCACCGCCTGGCAGGCGAGCCAGCACCAGCACTCGTTCGCGCGGGAACTGCAACGGGAATGGGCCGCCCCTGCCCGCGGGGGGCGGCCGTTCGCCGTCTCGTTCCACCTGGAACCCGGCCGTCCGTTCGCGTTCCTGCGCATTCCCCGGTTCGGCCGGCACTGGCGGTTCGCGATCGTGCAGGGAACCGGGCTGCCGCAGCTGGCGCTCGGGCCCGGCCATGTGCCGGGGACGGCGCTGCCCGGCCAGGCCGGGAACTTCGCGGTAGCGGCGCACCGGGTGACGGCCGGGAACCCGTTCTACCGTCTCAACGACCTCAGGCCGGGTGACAAGGTCCTCGTCGAGACGGCCCGGGTCACGTTCGTCTACCAGGTCACCCGTTCCCAGCTGGTGCTGCCGGACGACACCGCGGTGCTCGACCCGGTGCCCGGCCACCCGCGGCAGCGGCCCCGCCAGGCGCTGATGACCCTCATCACCTGCGACCCGCCCTGGACCGGGACCCACCGCATCATCGTGTACGGCGCGCTCCGGGCCGAGCGACCGCGGGCCCATCACCACAGGTGAGATAAGGAGGCACGCGTGTACGCATGGCTGTGGCGGCGCCTTCCCGGCCGCACGGCGGGCAAGGCCGCCGGCATGATCACGCTGGCCCTCGCGGTGGTGGCGCTGTTGTGGTTCGTCGTGTTCCCGTGGCTCACCCCGCGGCTGCCGCTGGACCAGGTGATGCCCGGGGCCGGGAGCGGCTCCTGCCACCACGCTGTCCGCACCGGCCAGTCCTGCTAGGACGGCGCGGCCCGCAGAGACGGCCTACCGGGAGACCGTGCTGGCTGTCGTCTGGCCGGGCACGGCTTGCGACGGTTCGGGGAGGGCCGCATGCCAGGCTGCGGCGGCGGC
>JAIRTY010000494.1 GCA_031254715.1 Nocardiopsaceae bacterium
GACCGAGAAGGCCTTGCCCGCATCCAGTGAGCGCCAGCACTCCACATTGAGCGCCCACACCGTCTCCGCGTCGCCAGGATCGGTGATCACGCGGCTGTAATACCAGGCCCGCCGGCGCAGATCCGCCTGCTCGGAGAGGCGCTCCCAGTGCTCCCCGTAGTCGTCGGAACGGAAGACGGCGCCGTCCTCGGCCTCGACGATGCACCAGACCCGGCCCGGCCGGGCCGCCGACGCGGTCACCCCGGCCCGGCCCATGACCCCCTTGGGCATGCCCGGCCGCCGGCTCAGGTCCTCCCAGGTGTCGCCGCCGTCGGCGGACCGCCACAGCCCGCTGCCAGGCCCGCCGCTGTCCATGGTCCAGGGCAGGCGGCGCGCCTGCCACAAGGTCGCGTAGAGGATCCGCGGGTTGCGCGGGTCGAGGCAGAGGTCGGCCGCTCCCGCGTCCTCGCCGCGGTGTAAAACCAGATCCCAGCTGGCGCCGCCGTCGCGGGTGCGGTAGACGCCGCGCTCGGGATTGGGGCCGTGGGCATGGCCGAGGGCGGCGACGTAGGCGACGTCGGGGTCGGCCGGGTCGACGCGCACGGCGGAGATGTGGCGGGTCGCTGCCAGGCCCAGCTGGGTCCAGGTCAGCCCCCCGTTCACCGACCGGTAGACACCATCGCCGGAGGAGGCGTTATTGCGGATCGTGCTCTCGCCCATGCCCGCGTAGATGACGCTCGGCTCGGAGGGAGCCAGGGCGATCGCACCGACCGCGGCCCGGTGGAAGAACCCGTCGGACAGGTTGCGCCAGGTGATGCCGGCGTCGGTCGTGCCCCAGACACCGCCGCCGGTGGAGCCGAAGTAGAAGGTCGTGCGTTCGGCGGGATGGCCAGCAACCGCCACCACCCGCCCGCCACGGTGCGGCCCGACCAGACGCCACGACAGTTGATCCAGTAATCCGCCCATTCGGTCAGGGTATCGGGGCACCCGGTGGTGCGGCCCATGAGGTCCGAGTCGCCTGCTGTGACACGCTCAGTGTCCGCCGCCGCGCTTCCCTCGCACGGCCTAGCGCTGAGCGGCCACCTGCCTCACCCGGTGGCGACCATGACGTCGGAGGCCTTGATCACGGCGGTGACGCTGGCACCCTCGGCGAGGCCGAGCTGGCGTGCTGCCTCCACCGTGATGGAGGCGACCAGGCGCACCCCGTTAGCGTCGAGTTCCACGTTCGCTATCGCCTCGCCCGTGTTGATGCCGATGACCCGGGCCGGGATCTGGTTTCGCGCGCTCAGCTGCACTGGCTTCCCCCGTTCGGCAGCCGGATGGCTGACGCGCTAACGCTACATCGCCGCCTTGTCAGGCTGGTGGCCTGGCGTCTGTGGATGCGCGGGGCCGGGTAGCCGGCGTCAGTCGTCCAGGCCCCAGAAGGGGCCCTGCAGGCCGACGGAGCGGAAGTATCCGGCGGCGGTCGGCGGATCCTTGCGCTGGTAGGGGCTGTCGAGCCGGCCGCTGTACCAGCCGGACGCCAGCTGCCACAGCGTCGCCAGATCCATGACGTAACCCCGTGCCTGACCGGTGCCGGCGAGCCAGGCCTGCACGCAGTGCTCAGAACAGAAGAGGCGCTGGTGTGAGCAGGTGTAGATCACGTCGTCCCATGCCCTGGCCATCGGGACGAGGAAGTGAGCGACCTCGGGACCCTGCGGCGGGCCGGAGCGCGTGACCGTCCACGCCAGCGGGCGAGCGCAGGCGGGACAGGTGGAGGCGATCAGGACGCTCGGCTCATCGTTCACCAGATGCGGAATGGCGAAACTGTCCCACGCGCAGCCGCCGAACCAGAGGGTCCGCTCGCCCAGCACGGAGAACCCGAGGTTCAGGGTCGTGAAGGGATGGGCCATGACGACGTCGCCGGACTGGTCCAGCACCAGCTGACGTTGCGCCGCGAGTTCCGCGACCGCCTTCTTGACCTGCGCTTCATCCGCCCGTGCCAGGTCCTGGATCTGCCGCCGGCTGGGCGCCTGCCCCTGACCGGCGAACGTGTCATAGATGGCCCGGCGCACACGTTCGGCAACCTCGTCGTTCATAGCCCCTCCAGTCAGCAGGCTACGAAAGGGAGGGGGACCGGGCGTCACCCGGACCTGCCATACGACGGGGAATCTTGCCGAGGGCCGAGCCGTCTCCGCGGAATCCCCTTTTGCCGAACAGTCGTGTATGAGTTAGCCTGGCGGACATAACTCGTACGTTGTAGTTCAAGTTATTTCAGGGGCCGGCGGCTACCGGCCCGGCGGCCGTGAGGAAGGAGCAAGGGCCGCGCTACCCGGCCACCCGGCACCTGACCACCAGCCACCACCACCACCCCATCCGGCCCTGTTAAGAACGGAGAGCCAACATGCAACTGGGATCCGCGAACCGGCACGGCGAGGTATCAGGCCTGCGGCTGCCGCGCAGCAACCCCCGCGACAGCAGCGACCGCCGCGGCCGCACCAGCCGCGACGCCGGCCGCCCGCCCGGGCCGCGTGGCGCTGAAGCCGCCCGCACGCTCACGCGCCTGGCCACCGGACGGCCGCTGGATGCGTGCACCGCCATGTTCGCCAGGTACGGGGACACGGTGTACCTGCCGGCCCGGCCGTGGCAGGGGCTGTACCTTCTCAGCCGCCCGGAGCAGGCAGAGCACGTGCTGGCCGCCAATCAGGGCAATTACATCAAGCCGTTCCCTTACCGGCCGTTGCGGCTGATGCTCGGAGACGGGCTGGTGACGGCCGAGGACCCGCTGTGGCGGCGTCACCGCCGGATCATTCAGCCGGTCTTTTCCACGCCGAACGTCCTCTCGTTCGCCGCCGGGATGGACGCCGCGGCACAGCGCGCGGTGGCCCGGTGGCAGCCATCGCAGACGGTCGATGTGGTCGCTGAGATGAGCGCGCTGGCCCTGGACGTGGTGGGCCGGGCGCTGCTGCGCGCCGACCTGACGACGGAAGCGCCCCCGCTGCGACGATCGCTCGCCGCCGGGCAGCGGCTGGCGCTGCTGGGGGCGCTGCTGCCGATCCCCCAGGGGACGGTGGCGACCCGGGTGGTCCAGCGGGCGGCGAGGCCGTTCGGCGTGGGAGCCATTCAGGAGCAGGTCGAGCAGCTGATCACGCGCCGCCAGCGGCAGTCCCCCGCGACGGCGGCGGGAACCGGTGACGGGCCGCGCGACGGCGGCCCGCGCGACCTGCTCGGGCTGCTGGTGGCCGCCAGGGACGCCGACGGCAGCGCGCTGAGCAGGCAGGAGATCCGGGACGAGATCGCCACCTTCCTCGTCGCCGGGCACGAAACCACCGCCATGGCGCTGACCTGGAGCCTGGCGCTGCTGTCGGCCTACCCGCAGGCCCGGCAGCGGCTCGAAGCGGAGGTCGACGCGGTGCTCGGGGACGGTCCCGCCGACCCGGGCAAGCTGCCTTGGACCACTGCCGTCATCAGCGAATCGATGCGGCTGTATCCGCCGGCCTGGACCCTCGAGCGGACCGCGCTGGCCGACGACGACGTGTGCGGCACGCGGGTGCCAGCGGGCAGCATGGTCGCGGTGCTGCCCTACCTGGTACACCGCAACCCCGCTGTGTGGCCGAACCCGTCCGGCTTCGACCCGGAGCGGTTCCTGCCGGGCGCCCCGGAACGGCATCGCTACGCCTGGCTCCCGTTCGGCGGCGGGAAGCGCGGCTGCATCGGCGCCGGTTTCGCCCGGCAGGAGGCGGTACTGGTGCTCGCGAGGCTGTGCCGCCACTACCGGCTGGACCTGGCCGGTACCGGGATCCCCAGCCCGCGCGGTTTTGTCACGCTCCGCCCGGCGGGGCCGGTCACCATGGCCCTCACCCGCCGTGACTGACGGCCTGCATTCAACCTGGCTGCATTCAAGCGTGCCGGAGAGCTACTCCCTCCCCCACTTCTAATTTACACCAAAGAAGCGTTTCTCATGAGGCCGCGAATCGTCGCGCATAATTGCCCGTCGGGCCAGAGAACGGGAGCGGAGTTGACTGGGTCAATTCCGGGGGAAGGCGAGCGGATGCGCAGCTACGTGCTGGGTTTCGAAGAGATCGACAAGACGCGGGTCGCGCTGGTTGGCGGCAAGGGCGCGCAGCTGGGGGAGCTTTTGCGGATCGAAGGCATCAGGGTGCCCGCTGGCTTTTGCGTGACGACGGAGGCCTTCCGACGGATCATGACAACGGCGCCCCGGATCGACGATCAGCTCGATCGGCTGTCGCGGCTGGACACCGGCGACCGGCAGGCGATCCGCGCCCTCAGCGCGGAGGTCCGCCGGACCCTGGCGGGGATCGCCATCCCTGACGATCTGGCGGCTGCAGTCACCGGCGCGGTCACCCGGCTTGACGGGCACGCTGCCTACGCCGTCCGGTCCAGTGCGACCGCGGAGGACCTGCCGACGGCCTCCTTCGCCGGCCAGCAGGACACGTACCTGAACGTCGTGGGGCTGGCTGCGATCCTGCGGCACGTCAGCCGATGCTGGGCCTCCCTGTTCACCGAGCGGGCCGTGACCTACCGGCTGCGCAGCGGCTTCGACCACCGGAAGGTCAGCATGTCCGTGGTCGTGCAGCAGATGATCTTCCCGCAAGCGGCCGGCGTCCTGTTCACGGCCGACCCCGTCACCTCCAGCCGGAAGATCGTCTCCATCGAGGCCAGCTTCGGCCTCGGCGAGGCCCTGGTCTCCGGCCTGGTGAACGCAGACGTCTACCAGGTGCGGGACGGCGAAGTCGTCGCCGGGGCAGTCGCCGCCAAGAAGCTCGCCGTCTATGCCTCGCCGGCCGGCGGAACCCAGGAACTGGCGATCGAGCCGGCGCGTCAGGAGCAGCCGGCGCTGACCGATGCGCAGGTCATGCGGCTCGCGCAGCTCGGCCGGCGGATCGAAGCGCACTTCGGCCGCCCCCAGGACATCGAATGGTGCCTGGCCGGCGACGGGTTCCAGATCGTCCAGAGCCGGCCGATCACGACGCTGTTCCCCATCCCCGAGACCGGCGACGAAGCCAACCACGTCTACATTTCCGTCGGCCACCAGCAGATGATGACCGACGCCATGAAGCCCCTGGGGATCTCCCTGTGGCAGCTGACGGCTGCGCGGCCGATGTCCGAGGCCGGCGGCCGGTTGTTCGTCGACGTCACCAGGGATCTGGGCTCGCCGGCGACCCGCGCAGGCCTGCTGAAGGTCCTGGAGACGTCAGAACCGCTGATCGGGGACGCGCTGCAGACCGTCCTCGAACGCGGCGATTTCATCCCGGCCCTGCCGGACGAGGGCCCAGGCCGCGGCGGGAGGCCCGCCGGCGGGGCGCCCGCTCCGATCAAGACCGATCCGGCCATCGTCGCCGGGCTGATCGAACGCGGCCAGGCCTCCCTCGACACGCTGCAGCGGGACATCAGGGAGAAGTCCGGAGCGGCGCTGCTCGACTTCATCCTCGCGGACGTCCAGGAACTGAAGCGGATCATGTTCGATCCGGAAAGCTCCCAGGTGATCAGGGCGGCGATGCAGGCCACCTGGTGGCTCAACGAGCAGCTGCAGGCATGGCTGGCGGAGAAGAACGCGGCCGACACGCTCACGCAGTCCGCCCCCGGCAACGTCACGTCGGAAATGGGGCTGGCGCTCCTGGAAGTCGCGGACGTGATCCGCCCGCATCCTGACGTGGTGGCGTTCCTGCAGCACGCCGAGGACGAGAGCTTCCTGGACGAGATGCCCGCGCTCGCAGGCGGGCGCGAAGCCCGGGACGCCATCCAGGCGTTCCTCGGCAAGTACGGCATGCGCTGCGCCGGCGAGATCGACATCACGAAGCCGCGCTGGAGCGAGCGCCCCGCCGCGCTCGTGCCCATGATCCTCGGCAACGTCAGGAACTTCGGGCCGGGTGCTGGCGAGCGGCGCTTTGAACAAGGCCGGCAGCAGGCATGGCAGCAGGAACAGCAACTGCTGACGCGCTTGCGCGCCCTGCCGGACGGGGAGCGGAAGGCCGACGAGGCCAAGCGGATGATCGAACGGGTCCGTACCTTCATCGGGTACCGGGAGTACCCGAAGTACCACATGATCAGTAGGTACTTCGTCTATAAGCAGGCCCTGCTGAATGACGCGGAGCGCCTCGTGCGAGCCCGGGTACTTCGTGCCAGGGAAGACATCTTCTACCTCACGTTCGCCGAGCTCCACGACGTCGTGCGCTCGGATCAGGCGGATGACCAGCTCATCCAGCAGCGCAAGGACGCGTTCCGGTCCTACCAAGCGCTCACACCGCCCCGGGTGATCACGTCGGACGGCGAGGCCGTCGCTGGCGCTTACCGCCGCGACGACGTACCGGCCGGTGCCCTGATCGGCTTGCCGGTTTCCGCCGGGACCATCGAGGGGAGGGCCCGCGTCATCCTTGACCTGGCGGCGGCCGATCTCGGGCCGGGCGACATCCTGGTCACCGCCTGCACCGACCCCAGCTGGTCGCCCCTGTTCGTCGCAATCACAGGCCTGGTGACAGAGGTGGGTGGCCTGATGACGCACGGCGCGGTGATCGCACGGGAGTACGGCCTGCCGGCCGTCGTGGGGGTGGAGCACGCCACCCGGCTGATCCGGGATGGGCAGCGGATCCGCGTGCACGGCACCGACGGGTACATCGAGCTGCTGCCGTAGCCGTGGCGGCAGGCGGCGACTGAGCTGCCAGCTAGGATGTCGTGATGCCGCGCGAGGCGGGGTTGGCGGTCGTGGTCGGGGCCGGGGTGAGCGGGCTGACCACGGCGATCTGCCTGGCTGAGGCGGGTCATGAGGTGAAGGTGTGGGCCGCAGAGCCGCCACTGCGTACGACGTCTGTGGTCGCTGGCGCACTGTGGGGGCCGTCGTTTCAGGAGCCGGTGGCTAAGACGCTGGCGTGGACGCGGCAGTCGCTGCGCGACTTGACCGCGCTTGCCGGTGTCCCCGGGTCAGGGGTGCGGATGGCTCCGGCGCTGACAGTGGGTGATCTGCCCGGGCTCGATGAGCTGCCGCCGCAGGCCCGGCTGATCCCGGACCTGCGCCCGGCTGATCCGGCGGAGGTGCCGGAAGGTTTCTGGCGCGCTTTCCGTGCCAGCATGCCGCTGATGGATATGCCGCAGTATCTGGACTACCTGGTGAACGACTGGCGGCGGCGGGCGGGGAGATCGAGACCCGCGCCGTCCGTTCGCTGACTGAGGCCGGGCAGGCGGCACCGGTGGTGGTGAACTGCGCGGGGCTCGGCGCGTCGAACCACGGCTGCGAGATGCGCAGGTCATCGATGTCGTGACCGGCCTGCGGCCCGATCGTCACGCTGTCCGCCTCGAGGCCGAGGTGTCCGGGTCCACGCGGTATATCCACAACTACGGCCACGGCGGCAACGGCGTCAGCCTGTCGTGGGGCTGCGCGCGGGAAGCAGCGCAGCTGGCAACCAGCTGACCGCCCGCGCGCGGCCGATGAGTTCGGCCTCTCGGCGTCGTTATGCATGGTGGGAGCGTTCTGCTTCCGTGGCTGCGGGGAAGCCAGGCAGATGAGATGGCAAGGAGCGTGCACGCCGTGGATCAGGAGAACGTGAGCGCCACCCTGAGGGTTGCCGTGCCCGCCGCGACGGTGTTCGCGGTACTGGCGGACCCGGTGGCCCATGCCGGGATCGATGGCACCGGCTGGGTCCAGGAACCTGTCGACCGGGCGCCGCTGACCGAGGCGGGCCAGATTTTCCGGATGGGCATGTATCACGCCGGCCATCCAGACGGTCACTACCAGACGGTCAACAAGGTCGCCGTGCTCGAACCGCCGCGCGCCATCGGCTGGCTGACGGGGGGCAAGAACGGCGCCGGTGAGGTGGAGTTCGGCGGCTGGCTCTGGCGTTACGACCTGGCGCCGCTCGGCCCGTCCGAGACTGAGGTCACGCTCACCTACGACTGGTCGGCGGTGCCGCAGTTCCGCCGGGAGTTCATCACGTTCCCGCCGTTCGGCCCCGGGCATCTCATCAACTCACTGCACCACCTGGCCGAGCTTGCCGCATCGGCGCGCCGGGCCTGAACGCCCGGAGCCCCGGCGTCGGCTTCAGTTGCCGGTCAGCGCCGGTATTCCTCCTCATAAGGGACCTCGGTCGGGTACCGGCGAGTTGGTGGTACATCCTCGGGCGGTACCTCCCGGTAGACCGGGCGGCGACGGCGTGCCCGCGGCGCCCAGACAACCAGCCACAGCACCACGCCGATGATGCCGACGATCATCAGGATGTCGCCGATCGTGTGGACGCCGAAGCCATGGGTCGAGGTGGTAGCGATGCCGAACCTGAGGATAGCTCCAACCGCTATCAGGACGAGGCCTGCGCCGATGGTCATCGGTATCCCTCCCATGAGCGTGTTTTGAGTGCCCGGATTGGCTTCCCCGCCCGCGATCCCCCAAACGGCCGGCGCCGCCGGCGCTCAGGCGAGCGCACAACGCTCGCGGGTGCCGCTACCTGACGTGTGCGCCCTGCCGGGCCGGTACCGGGGCCATCCTTGGCTCGCTGACGCGGCAGCTGCCCTCGGGCGGTCGGTTACCTCATAGGCCCGGCTCCCGCACCCGCCGGGTTCCGGCCGGGGACTCCTACCATGTGGTTATGGCCAGGGCGCGCTGGCGCATCGGTACCGTGGTCATGGCCTGCGCCGCGGCACTTGCCAGCGGCTGCGCAGGCGGGGGCCCGGCGGGGGCCACGCCGGGCGGTAACGCGACGAGCGCCGCGCCCGCCCGGCCAGCGGCCGGTTCCGGGCAGCGGTCCCTGGCAGCCCGGTATCTGGTGATCGCGAAGGCTGGCAACGCGCGGCTGGAGATCGACTTTGACGGGCTGGCTCACCGCGACCGCAACCACCTGGCCGCAGCCAAAGCCGACCTGCGGGACGCTGTAGCCACCGAGCGCCTGTTTGACCGGCGCCTGCTGCGGATCGGCTTTCCGCCAGCGATCGAAGCCACCGCCCGGCGACTGTACCGGGCCAACCAGTCGCGGGCGGCCTTGACCGCCGCGGCGGCCACCTCCGGCTCACTGCGCGACCTGCATGCCAGGCAGCCGGCACTGACCGCGGCCAACCGCCCGGTTGAGCAAGCCGTCCGGATGATCCGCCGCGAACTGGGACTGCCACCGCCGTCCACGGGCTGAGCAGCCCGAGCTGAGCCTGTCTGGGCAGGCGCTGGGGACCACCATTCCGGTGCGCATCCGGCGGAGAAGCCGGCGACCTGGAGCCGGCGTCGCATGGCCGGTCCGGCTGCCCATGACCGTTCCTCCGCTGGTAACGGGTGCGGGTGAGGCGCTGGTCTCAGCCGCCGGACGTCGCCGCGGCGCGGGAGGCCGGGGTGACAGCGCCGGGGTCCTGGCCGGTGCCGCCCGGCCGCTGCTGCCGCGGCCGGCCGCTGACCGTGGCCACGATCAGCGCGGCCACGGCAAGGCCGGCGCCGGTCCCGAAAGCGACGTGGTACCCGCTGGTCAGTGCCGTGACGGCGGCAT
>JAIRTY010000414.1 GCA_031254715.1 Nocardiopsaceae bacterium
GGCGGTCGCGGCGCCGGTTCTGGGAGGGACCTGGCAGCGCCGAGGGGGCGGCGGCGTTCGCCACCCTGTACGAGAGCCTGATGACGCTGACCCGGCTGATGGCGCCGATCGCGCCGTTCCTGTCCGACTACGTGTGGGGGGCACTCCGGCAGCCGGAGGACCCGGACTCGGTGCACCTGACGGACTGGCCGGAGGCCGACCCGGCGCTGATCGACGAAGCCCTGTCCGCGGACATGGCGCTGACCCGCCGGCTGGTGGAACTAGGCCGTTCGGCCCGTTCGTCGGCGTCGGTGGCGGTCCGGCAGCCGCTGGCCAGGGCGCTGGTGGGGGCCCCGGGCTTCGCCCGGCTGCCCGCCGCTCTGCGGGAGCAGGTCGCGGCCGAACTGAACGTGCGCTCGCTCGACGCGGTCAGCAGCGTCGGCAGCGACCTGGTGGATCACGAGGCCAAGGCCAACTTCCGGGCGCTGGGCCGCCGGTTCGGCAAGGGCACCCCGGCGGTAGCCGCCGCGATCGCCGCCGCCGACGCCGAGGCACTGTCGGCTGACCTGGGCTCGGCCGGGAAAACCACGGTGGTGGTGGACGGTTCCCCGGTGGAACTCGGCGCGGAAGACGTGGTGATCACCCAGACGCCGCGGGCGGGCTGGGCGGTCGCGACCGAGGGCGGCGCGACGGTCGCGCTGGAGACCGAGATCACCCCGGAGCTGCGCCGGGAGGGCCTGGCCCGGGAGGTCATCCGGCTGGTGCAGGACGCCCGTAAGAACGACGGGCTGCACGTCAGCGACCGGATCCGGCTCTGGTGGGAGGCTGCCGGGCCGGACCTGGCCGAGGCCCTGGCAGAGCACGGGACCCTCATCGCCGACGAGGTGCTGGCGGTCGAGCTGAGCCGGGGCGCCCTCGGGGCCGCTGCCAGCGGCGCCGGGGACGGCGGGGACGGCGGGGACGGCGGCGAGCAGGTCTACGAGCACGCCGACGGTGATCTCGGGCTGACGTTCTGGCTGCAGCGCGGCTGAGACGGGCCGCGGTCGTGCGGCACAGCCCACTTGTCATCCCGCCCAGTCATTCTCCTGGTCGTTTTGTCCCGATTCCATGACTGGGGCGGATGACAAGTCACCGCGCCGAGACACCAGGGCGTGACCTACGACCTGGAAGTGGACACCACCCGCGCCGAGTCCCTGACCTGCGCGCAGGCCATCGCCGCCCGCCTCAGCTGACCCCGCCCCGCACTACCGCCCGCGCCATCGTGGCAACCCCCGCCATCCAGGGGCCTTCCAGGGCGCGGAATGCCGGTCCGATACCAATCCCGCCATCCGCCGCGAACTCGATGCCTGCTTCCGATCCCTGCATGACCGGGGGCATGGCCTCGATCAGCGTGTCGACCCCGATGGAAAGCCACGGATCCGGCAGGACCGCCTGCAAGCACCGGGCGATGCCGGACTTGCCAGAGCTGGAACCGCCGTTCAGCACGATCACCTGAGTGGTCACCGGCCACACTGTAGAGGGACTTTCCCCGCAGGGCACGAAAGCAGTCTGCCGCCGGGGCTGGCGGCCGGCCTGCCGGTCCGCGCAGCGGCATGGCGATTGCGGCTACGCCTGACCTGAGCCGCCGTCCCGGCCGGTGACGCCCAGGGCCTGCGGGCCAAAGGTGATCACGATGTCCCTGCCGTTGGCGTAGCTGACCACCGGCCGCCGGAGCGTGTCACTCACCCTGCGGGCGACCTTCTGAAATAGCTCCACCATCTCCGGTGTGTCGGCGGTCACCCGGAACCGGCCCCTGGCGACGAGTGCCTCGGCGACGTACGGGGTGAAGTTCGCCTCGGCCCTGACCTTCTCGTCGGAGGTCAGCGGGGTCCGCTGCCGCCGGGTCTGAGCGCCGTAGGGCTGGGCCATCGCTGTCATCCTCCTCGCGGTGAGCCCGGCCTGGAGTGCTAGCTGGGGCGGGCGGGCTTGTCGGGCTGGCAGGCGCGGCAGGGCACGCAGCCGTCCTGCTCCGCCTCCCCGCGGGTGGAAGACTCCAGGTCGTCCTCGCCCATGAAGCGGATCAGGATGCAGCCGGGCCGGTGGTACCTGGCGATCCCCGGCACGATCGTGACCCGTTCGTCCAGCAGGTCGCTCGCTTCCCCGGTATCCGTGCTGGCAGCATCCCCCATGGCGGCGGGAGCGGACTCCTGCGTGCCGTCGGCAGGGCCGGCCTGGGCACGACCAGTCTGGGACCGGCCTGCCTGCGACGGGCCTGCCTGGGACGGGCCTGCCTGAGCCGGGTCAGCCCCGGCCGAGCTGGCGTCCGCCGCTTCGCCGTCGGCGTGGGCGTGGGCGTGGGCGTGGGCGTCTGCGTCAGCATCAGCATCAGCATCAGCATCAGCACGGGCAGCGTCAGCAGCGGCAGCGTCAGCAGCGGCAGGCTCAGCAGCGGCAGGCTCAGCAGCGGCAGCGGGCCTAGCAGCACCTGTCCCCGTCCCGGCGGCGCGCTCCTCAGCCTGACCAGCGGCGCTAGCGGCCTCATCGGTGCCAGTCCCGGCGGCACCCGTCCCGGTCCGGGTGGCACCCGTGCCCATCCCGGCGCCGGGAGCCGCCGCTGTCTCGTCGTCCTGCGCCGGCTCATCGTCCTGGGCCGAAGGGGTTTCCTGCTGCTCCGGAGGCGTTTCAGCGTCCTCGCGGGCCCCCGGCGGAGTTCTCGGCTCGCCGAAGGCTGGGGGGCGGCCCGGGGAGTCGGCCGCGGCCGCAGGCCGGTCTGCCGGGCCAGGACGACGGGCTGGCTCGCCGCTGCGGCCCGCGGCCCTGAGGTCGGCGTTCACCCGGTCCCAGAAGTCGTCGCCGCCGCCCGGCGCGGGCCGGCTACCACTCGCGGCCTCGCCGGAGCCAGGCCGGCCTGGCGCGGGCGCCTGCTTCGAGCCTGGCCGTTCCCCTGCGGCGGGCCGTTCCCCTGCGGCTGGCCGTTCCCCTGCACCGGGCCGCTGCCCTGCGGCTGGCCGTTCCCCTGCACCGGGCCGCTGCCCTGCG
>JAIRTY010000427.1 GCA_031254715.1 Nocardiopsaceae bacterium
GCTGGAATGTCGGTGGGGGCCGTACAGTTGTCTGTCTAGAAAATCGTTCCTGCTAAAGAAAGGCACTCCCTCGTGGCTGCGACGGACGTGAGGCCGAAGATCACCCTGGCCTGCCAGGAGTGCAAGCACCGCAACTACATCACCCGCAAGAACCGGCGCAACGACCCGGACCGGGTGGAGCTCAAGAAGTACTGCCCGAACTGCGGGAAGCACCAGCCGCACCGCGAGACGCGGTAACCGCCCGCGGTGGGGATCGATCCCAGCTACGCCGGGCGCACGTTCCCGGCGAGCGAGCCGTACGAGGTCAGCCGGGTCAAGATCGCCGAGTTCGCTGACGCGATCGGCGATCCCAATCCCGTGTACCGGGATCCGGACGCCGCGCGGGCGGCCGGTTACCCGGACGTGATCGCGCCGCCCACGTTCCCGATCGTGGTCGCCATGGCGGCCAGCGGCGCGGTGGTGGCCGACCCCGGGCTCGGCATCAACTATGCGATGGTCGTGCACGGCGAGGAACGGTTCGATTACTCGCGCCCGCTGCACGCCGGTGACGTGGTCACCGCGCAGGCGACCATCTCCGGCATCCGCGCGGTCGGTGCCATGACCATGCTCACCACCAGCACGGAGATCCGCACCGTGGATGGCGAGCACGTCTGCACCGCCTCCTCGACCCTGGTGGAACGGGGGGCGGCGTGACAGTCACCTACCAGGAGCTGACGGCCGGCACCGAGCTGCCGTCGGCGACCTACCCGGTGACCCGGCTGAGCCTGGTCAAGTACTGCGGCGCCTCCGGCGACTTCAACCTGATCCACTGGAACGAGCGGATCGCCAAGTCGGTGGGCCTGCCGAACGTCATCGCGCACGGCATGTTCACCATGGCGCAGGCAGGCCGGTACCTGACCGACTGGGCCGGGGACGCCGGGGCACTGGTGGAGTTCGGGGTCCGGTTCTCCGCGCCGGTCGTGGTGCCCGACGACGACAGCGGCGCGGTGCTCGAGCTCAGCGGGACCATCGAGGAAAAGCTGGACGGCAACCGGGTGGTGATCGGGCTGACGGCCCGGTCCGGCGAGGCCAAGGTGCTGACGCGGGCCCGCGCGGTCGTCCGGCTGTCCTGAACCCGGGCCGATGGGGCTGGCCGGCGAGCAAGTGGAGCTGCGGGAGTACACCACCCTGCGGCTGGGCGGCCCCGCCCGCCGGTTCCTGACGGCGGCGACCGAGGACGAGGTGGCCGCCGCGGTGGCCGCGGCCGACGAGCGCGGCGAGCCGGTGCTGGTGCTCGGCGGGGGCAGCAACCTGGTGGTCTCGGACGAGGGCTTCCCCGGCACCGTGATCAGGATGGCCACCCGCGGCATCCGGGTGACCATGGGCGCCGGGAAGCCGGCCGCCAGGCTGACGGTCGCGGCCGGGGAGGACTGGGACCACGTGGTCGCGACCTGCGTGTCGAACGGGCTGGCCGGGCTCGAGTGCCTGTCAGGCATCCCGGGCCGGGCGGGTGCGACGCCTGTCCAGAACGTGGGTGCCTACGGGCAGGAGGTCGCCGAGACCATCACCCGGGTGCGCGGGTACGACCGGGACCGCAGGGAAATCGTCGAGCTGAGCGGGGCTGATTGCGGGTTCGGCTACCGGACCAGCGCTTTCAAGCGCCAGGCCCAGGCCGCCGCGGCGACCGGCGGCGCCGCCGCAGCGACCGGGAGGTTCGTGGTGCTGACGGTGACCTTCCAGCTGACCAGGTCGGAGCTGTCTGGCTCGGTCCGGTACGGCGAGCTGGCGCGGACGCTCGGGATCGGAGAGGGGGACCGGGCGCCGCTGGCTTACGTCCGTGCCGCCGTGCTCGGGCTGCGGCGCGGCAAGGGCATGGTGCTCGACCCGGCCGACCCCGACACCCGCAGCGCCGGCTCGTTCTTCATCAACCCGGTACTCGACGAGGCGCAGTTCGCCGCGCTCGGGCAGCTGGTGGCCGGCCGCGGCGCCGGGAGCCGGATCCCCTGCTACCCGGCGCCGGACGGCAAGGTGAAGGTCTCGGCGGCGTGGCTGATCGAGCAGGCGGGGTTCCGGAAGGGCTATCCGGGCAACGGGACCGACGGGCCGCGCATCTCGGCCAAGCACACGCTGGCGCTCGTGAACCCGGGCGGGGCGACCACCGCCTCCCTGACCGGGCTGGCCCGCGAGGTCAGGAACGGGGTGCGGCGGGCCTTCGGGGTCGAACTGCTGCCCGAGCCGGTGCTGGTCGGGCCCGGGCTGGCGCTGTTATCCGGGTGACCCGTCCGGGCCGCCGCAAGTAGTCAGGCGGATCGCGTGGTCCCCGGCAAGCTGGTCAGGACCGAGCGCGTGGTCCTCGGCAAGCTGGTCAGGACCGATCGCGTGGTCCCCGGCCGCCCCGCCGCAGGCCGAAGAGCTGCGAGACATGCACCAGCCAGCGGCGGCCGGGGGCGGGCTCACCGGGACCTGGCTGGCGGTGCTGGAGGTAGCGGGCCGACCAGGACTCCAGCGCGGGCGTGACCCAGGCGGGCTGCGCCGGGGCCGCGGTCGGCGGCGGCTGAGCAGCGGGCGGCGGGGGCTGGGCGGCGGTCGGCGGCGGCTGGGCGGGTGGCTCCGTCGCCGACGGGCCGTCGTCGGGGTCGTCCGCGGAACCGGCCGCCGCGCCGGGACAGGCGTAGCCGGGGCCGAGGACCGGCGGCAGGCCGGCGGCAGGTCGCGGCCGCTCGCTGGCGGCGGGCCGCGCCGGCTCGCTGGCGGTCGGCGGCGGCTGGGCGGGCGCCGGGTCCGGCCCGGCCGGGGCGGCAGTCTTGGTCTCGCCCGTCCAGCGCACGCCGTCCCACCACCGCAGCACGCCCGGGGCGCCGGGGTCGGGGTACCAGTCGGGAGGAAGTGGCCCGGTCACGGAACCGACATGATAGCGGCGGGGCTGGCCAATAGCCGGGCGAGTACGGGCAATCTGGATAGCATGGCCTGACCGGCGGCGGAGCGTGACCCGCGGCGGGTTACGGAAGGTCACGGAGGCAGCGGATGCGGATCGCGCTCACGGCGCTCACCCCGCAGGGGCCCCAGGACGTCATGGTCACCGGTGATGACGGGGTGCCGGTGGGCCAGGTGGCCGCGGTGCTGCGGGCGGCCACCCGCGGGGCCAGTCGGCTGGCCCGGGTGATAGCCCTGCCCGGCGCCGCTGGCTTAGCTCCGGGCGGTGCTCAGGCCGGAGCCGGGCAGGAGACGCTGTGGATGGACGGGCGGGCGCTGGACCCGGGCGCGCCGGCCGCGGCCATGCTCCGCGACGGCGCCCTGGTGGCGCTGGATCCGCAGACCGCCGCCGGGACCTCGCTGGCCGAGCCCTCCGGCCTGATCGAGGTGCGGGTCGTCGGCGGGCCCGCGGCCGGCACCGTGCACCGGCTCGGGCTGGGCACGGTGATCCTCGGCGCCTCGCCGGACTGCGGCGTGCGGCTGGCCGGGGTGGGACTGCCCGCTTACGCGGCGCGGCTGTCGGTGGGCCCGGGCGGCCCCGCTGGCCAGGCCATTGTCGAGCCGCTGGCCGGCGGCGGGAACGGCCCGGTACCCGGCGCGGGCGCGCCGGTGCTGCTGGACGGCGAGCCGCTGACCGGGCCGCAGCCGTGGCTGCCCGGCATTCCGCTGCAGATCGGGTCGCAGGTACTGACCCTGGCCCGCCCCGAGCCGCCCGACGCCCACGTCTCGCCGTCCGGCGACGGCGGGCTGGCATACAACCGGCCGCCCCGGCTGCCGCCCTCCGGCCGGCCGCGCCGGATCGAGATGCCGGCCGAGCCGAAGCGGGCCGATCGCCCCCGCCTGCAGCTGCTCGCAGCGCTGCTGCCGCTGATCTTCGGCCTGGTCATGATCAAGGTCATGCACTCGGCGGTGTATGCGCTGTTCATGCTCATGAGCCCGGTGATGGTGGTCGGCACCTGGCTGAGCGAGCGCCGTCACGGCCGGGTCGATTACAAGCGCCGGATGAAGGAGTACCGGGCCGCCATGAGCGGCCTGGACTCGGTCATCGCCACCGAGCGGGCCGCCGATGAGGCGCAGCGGCGGGAGGCGGCGCCCGACCCGGCGCAGATCCTGCTCACCGCCACCGGGCCGCGGCGGCGGCTGTGGGAACGGCGGGGCGATGACCCCGACGCGCTGCATCTGCGGATCGGGCTGGCAGACCTGCCGGCGAACCTCGAGTTCGTCGCCGAGCGCGGCGGGACGAGCGACGCGGACCTGCCGCCGGTCCCGGCCGCCCGCACGGTGCCGGTGTCGCTGCCGCTGCCGTCGCTCGGCGTGGTCGGCCTGGCCGGCCAGCCCGACACCACCCGCGGCCTGGCCCGCTGGCTGGTGGCCCAGGCGGCGGCCCTGCACAGCCCGCGCGACCTGCGCATCGTGGTGCTCGCCGCCGACCCGGCCGCCGGGCCGCACTGGAACTGGGTGCGCTGGCTCCCGCACTGCGCGCCGCAGGGCGGCGAGGACTGCCTGGCGCTGGTAGGCACCGACGCCGAGACCGCGGCCAGGCGGATCGCCGAGCTGTCCGGCCAGGCCGCGGAGCGGATGGCGGCAGCGGGGCAGGCCGGCGGCTTCGGGATGCTGGACGACGGGCCCCCGCCCGGCCCCAAGACGCTGGTGGTGCTGGATGGTGCCCGGGTGCTGCGCCGCGTATCCGGCATGCCGGGGGTGCTCGCCGCCGCCCGTAAGGCCGGCATCTACGCGATCTGCCTCGACGAGGCGGAACGGATGCTGCCCGAGGAGTGCGCGGCGGTGCTCTCCTGGGACCCCGCCGAGCCCGGCCGGGTGACGGTCCGGGGCAGCGGGTTCGACGTGCTCGGCCCGGTGCTCGCTGACCACGTCGGCGCCGCCTGGGCGGACCGGGTCGCCCGCGCGATGGCGCCGCTGCGGGACGTGAGCCGCGAGGACGCGGACGCGGCGATCCCGTCCTCGGCCCGGCTGCTCGACCTGGTCAGGCTGCCAGAGCCGGCCGCCGATGACATCTGCGGGATCTGGGACCGGCTGGGCCGGACCACCGAGGCGCTGATCGGGGTCGGCGGGGACGGACCGGCCAGCATCGACCTGCGCGCCGACGGCCCGCACGGCCTGGTCGCCGGGACCACCGGGTCCGGTAAGTCCGAGCTGCTGCAGACGATCATCGCCTCGCTGGCGGTGGTGAACCGGCCCGATTCGATGAACTTCGTCCTCATCGACTACAAGGGCGGGAGCGCCTTCAAGGACTGCGCCCGGCTGCCGCACACCGTCGGCATGGTCAGCGACCTGGACGGCCACCTCACCGAGCGGGCGCTCGCGTCGCTGGCAGCCGAGCTGAAGCGGCGGGAAGAGGTCCTGCTGGCGGCTGGGGCCAAGGACATCGAGGACTACTGGGACACCAGGCGGACGCAGCCGGACCTGCCGCCGCTGTCCCGGCTGGTGCTGATCATCGACGAGTTCGCGTCGCTGGTGGCCGAGCTGCCCGACTTCGTGACCGGGCTGGTCGGGATCGCCCAGCGGGGCCGGTCGCTCGGCGTCCACCTGCTGCTCGCCACGCAGCGGCCGGCCGGGGTGGTCAGCGCGGACATCCGGGCCAACACCAACCTCAGGATCGCGCTGCGGGTGACCGACCCGGACGAGTCCGCTGACGTGATCGACACCCGCGACGCGGCGGCGATCGCCAAGTCCGCCCCGGGCCGGTGCTACGTGCGCTCCGGCGCGGGAACCCCGGTCGCTGTGCAGTCAGCGCGGATCGGCGGGCGGCGGCCCGGGGCCGGCCCGGCGGAGGCCGCCGCGCATGCCGTGCTGATGCCGTGGACCGGCCTGGGCCGGCCGCTGCCAGCCAGCGGACCGCTGCTCGCCGAGGACGACCCGGACCTGGCGACTGACCTGTCGGTGCTGGTGGACGCGGTTGCCGGGGCCGCCGTCAAGCTGGGCATCCCCGCCCAGCGCAGCCCCTGGCTGGCGCCGCTGCCGGGGATCGTCACCCTGGACGAGCTGCCCGGCGACACCGCGGACGGCGCGGCGGGCGAGACCGGGCCGATCCCGTTCGGGCTCACCGACCAGCCTGCCCGGCAGGCCCGCGAGCCGCTCGGGCTGGACCTCGCGCACGGCGGGCACCTGGTCGTCGCCGGTGCCGCCCGGACCGGCCGGTCCACCATGCTGCGCACGATCGCCGGCTCGGTGGCCGCCCGCACCTCCCCGGCCGACGTGCACATCTACGCGCTCGACTGCGGGACCGGCGCGTTGCTGCCGCTGTCGGGCCTGCCGCACTGCGGTGCCGTGGTCACCCGCGACCAGACCGACCGGGTCGAACGGCTGATCCGCAAACTGCGTGACGAGATCACCCGCCGCCAGCAGCTGCTGGCCGCCGACGGGTTCGCGGGGCTGGCCGAGCAGCGCGCCAGCGCCGCGCCCGGCGACCGGCTCCCCTGGATGCTGCTGCTCATGGACTGGTGGGAAGGCTACGTCGCCGCCTACGAGCACTACGACTACGGCCGGCAGATCGACGCGCTGCTGCAGACGTTCCGTGAGGGTGCCGCTGTCGGGCTG
Organism: Nocardiopsaceae bacterium; assembly: GCA_031254715.1. Taxonomy (GTDB): domain Bacteria; phylum Actinomycetota; class Actinomycetes; order Streptosporangiales; family Streptosporangiaceae; genus JAIRTY01. The sequence goes on from JAIRTY010000427.1 coordinate 6,511, forward strand.
CGGGCGGTCGTTACCACCGACCGCTCCGCCCTGCTGGGGCAGGCCGGGGCCGTCTTCGGCCAGCGGATGCTGCTGCGGCTCACCGACAAGGGCGACGCCGGGCTGGCCGGGATCAACGAGCGGAGCCTGCCCACCGACCAGCCGCCGGGCCGGGTCATGTTCGATGCCACGCCGGACGCGCTGGAGGCGCAGATCGCCTTGCTCAGCCCGGACCCGTCCGGGCCCGCCCAGGTGGCGGCGCTGCGCCAGCTCGGGACCGAGGCCGCTGCCCGGCACGGCCGTCCCCCCGCCGGGCAGCGCCCGCTCCGGGTGGACCCGCTCCCGGCCCGGCTCACCGCGGAGGAGGCCCGGCAGCTGAGCCGGGGCTGGGAGCCGCCGTCGCCGCTGTGGGCGCTGGCCGGCGCTGGCGGCGACGAGCTCGCTCCGGTCGGCCTGGACGTCCGGGACGACGGGCCGGGCCTGGTCGTCGCCGGGCCGCCGCGCTCGGGCCGGTCCACCACCCTGCTGACCATGGCCAGGTCCCTGCTGGCCAGCGGGACGCCGGTGGTGGCCCTCACGCCGCGCCGGTCACCGCTGCGGTCGCTGGCGGACGCCGACGGGGTGCTCGCCGTGCTCGGTCCGGAGGCCGGCACGGACGACCTGACCAAGGCCATCGGGGACCGGGACTGCTACGTGGTGCTGGCAGACGACGCCGAGCTGCTGGTGAACGGGCCGCTGTCGGACCCGCTGGAGAAGATCGTGCGCACCGGCCGGGACGGCGACCATGGCCTGATCCTGGCCGGGTCAACGCCCGACTTCACCCGGGCCTACTCGGGCTTCGTCCCGGCGGCGCTGAAATCCCGGGCCGGGATCCTGGTGGCCATTGAGACGCCGAACGACGGCGATCTGTTCAATATCCGGCTGCCGCGCAACGCCGGGCCAGGCCCGCTCGGCCGGGGCCTGCTGATCAGGCCCGGCCGCGTGCTGCCGGTCCAGCTGGCGGTCACCGAATGACGCGCCGGAAGGCGGCCAGGCGGCCGCTCGCGAGGGCCGGAACATCCGGATTGCTGCCATTCGGTAACGCGGGTGGCCGCTCGTGGTGAAACTGGCTAGCATCTTTTCGTCGTGCCGTGCGAGCGACCCCCGCTGCGCACGGCGCCGTTCGTGGTGCCTGGTGCGGGCTGTGTCCGGCGGTAACTGTCGTCAGTGAGGGGGCTGGTGCGTGGGCTGGGGTGCGCTGATCGAGGAAGCGGTGTCGGCCGCCGAATCCGACATGTCCCGGGTGCAGGCTGCCGCCGATGCCATCGACAAGGCGATCGGCAAGGCGCGGCCGCTGCTGACCAGCGGCACCTGGGATGGCCCGGCAGCGACCTCCTGGATCGGGGACTGGAACGGCTTTTACAAGTCCGTCCAATCGTTGCTGGGCGGGATGCCGGGCGCCGAGGCGGCGGTGGTGTCCAAGGTGCGGTCCGACATGGAAGCGCAGGCCCGGAAGCATGCCGGGCAGCCGGTTCCGAGCTGAGGGTGAAGGCGGGCGGCGATGAGTGAGGTCGGGGTTGATCCGCAGCGGGTGGCGCAGGCGGCGTCGGCGTTAGAGGAGCTGCGGGACGCGCTGGCGGCGAACGTGCCGACCATCGTGAACACGATGAGCAGTTACGGCTCGCCGGTGAACACGGGGGTGCTGAAGCAGGCGCAGTCGCGCGCGCCGGGGGATGCCTCTGATATGCGGTCGCGGGCGCGGCTGGCTGCGCTGTGGCTGGCGCAGAACGTGAACATCGCCGGCCAGGGGCTGGTGGACATTCCGTGGGACCACAAGTCGGTGGACGCGGCGGATGCGACGGCCGAGGCGCAGGCGCTGAAGGATGCCGAGGCGAACAAGGACCCCAAGGCGGCGCTGGCGGCGATCAAGGCCATCCAGCAGGACATGCAGGATCACATCAAGGCGGGGGACACCGCCTGGCTGGGCGCGTTCTACAACCAGGCCGCGCCCCAGGTCGCGAACCTGGCCATCACCCTGCACAACCTGGACTCGGCCGGCAACGCGGTGCAGGCCTACAACAACCGGTTCACCACCCTGACCCAGTCCGACCAGCAGATCCTGGCCACGTTCGGGCAGGGCCTCGCCGCCGCCGACAAGTCAGGGACGCTGACGCCGGACGCGGTGGCGGCGATCGCCAACGCTCCCGACATCTGGTCAGCGTCCATGCTGGTGAAGTACGGCCCGCCGGGGTCGGACTGGGCCACCAGCGAGCAGAAGGGCTACGGGAACCCCGACGGGGTCAGCCTGCTCGCGCTGATGACCCAGAACCTCTACCAGGACCTGAAGTCCGGGAACATCAAGATCCCGCTGGGCCCAGGGATCGGCCGCTACGGGATGGAGGACCACGACAAGCTCGGGAACGCGCTCGCCGCCAACGATCCGTTCTCGGTCCTGCTCAAGGCCGATGGCGAGAACAAGAACGCCGCCTGGCAGGTCATGGGCGGCCCCGACGGCGGCCCGCTGGCGCAGATGCTGCTGAATGCAGAAAAGGGCGACCTGCCGCAGCTGGATGGCAGGTTCGTGCAGGGCGGCCCGAACGACAAGGGCCAGTACCCGAACTTCTTCACGATGCAGCCACCCGGCAAGAGCATCGACCCAAACTCCGGCGAGATCTTCCTGAGCACCCCGGACCAGAAGGCCCTCGGCAACTTCCTGGACGCCGCCACCTCGGCCCCGCGCGGCAACAGCGCCGACGCCGGGTACTCGGCCCGGGCGGCGGTCAACATCATGAGCAACCTGATGCCGGCCATCACCGAAGACAAAAAGATCCAGCCCGGCTACGACCCCGCCATCATGAAGGCGGTCACCAACACGTTCCTGCGTTACCTGCCCGATATCGCCAAGTCGTCGGGCAACCCGGCCAACATCACGGCCGCCGACCAGCAGCCGTACGACCCGGGTCATCCCTGGGAGATCAGCCTGGGGCAGGGCCAGCTGTCCACGCTGCTGCAGGAACTGAGCGCGGACCCGACGACCTTCGGGAACCTCAAGGGCATCGTCGCCGCCAAGATGGGCACCGCGCTGGGGCTGCAGCTGCAGGGAGTGACGGTCAACCACGAGGACATGCCGGCCGACCTGGCCTCGCTGTACGGGCGGTTCGTGACCGAGGGCAACAACCTGACCTGGCTGCATGGCACGCAGCAAGACGCCAAGAACGCCGAGCTCAACTCGCTCATCTCGTTCGGTGAGAGCGAAGTCGGCAGCATCCCGGTCATCGGGCCGACCGCCAGCAAGGTGCTGACCTGGGACCAGAAGATGAAGGCCTTCGGGGTCCCGCAGATTCCGGAGTTCAGCACGGACAACGCCGCCAATGCCATCGCGGTGGGCCGCCAGGAATTCAGCGACACCCAGCTCAAGACGATGATCCCGTTGGTGCAGGGCATGGTCCAGCAGCACATCATCCAGCCGGATCCGCGGTGGTACCAGAACGGCCAGGTCGTCCCCAACCACGCGTTCAACGAGTGGTGGGGGGAGAACAAGGGGCTGCCGGTCCAGGACAAGAGCCTGCCCGGCAGCCAGTACGATCACCTCGACAGCTGGTACCAGAAGAGTGCTGTCTGGGAGCAGCTTCAGCACGACCAGTACACCCAGAAGCACTAGGACCCGGACGACACGAGGACATGACAAAGCAACTGGCCGGCTGGATACTGGCAGCGGTGATGATCGCGGTTGCCGCCGGGTGCAGTTCAGGGGGCTCCATGGGCCCGAGTCCCACGCCAACCGCGTCCCAGTCGTTCCAGCAGGAGCTGAACCGCGAACTGCAGCTCTGGCCGGTACTGGTGGCCTGCCTGGCCCAGCACGGGATGATCCCGCACAAGTACCTGGACAGCCGCTGGTACCAGCACGGCCGCGTGATCCGCAACAAGTACTGGACCATGTGGTGGAGCAGCTACAACGGGCTGCCGGTGAAGGTGAACGGCACCGAGGAGCACCTGGCCGATGCCGCCAGGCACGCGGCGGAGCAGGGCACCTGGCCGGCCAAGCTGTGCGGGCCTATCCCGTCTCCCGGGGCGGCCGGCTCCTGACTCCGGCCCGGCGATCCGGGCCGCCGGGAGCGGGGCCGGCCAGGCCGAGCAGCTCGGCCGCGGCCTGGGAGCTGGCCCCGGAGGCGCCGTACGTGGCCAGGTACGCGCGGGCCGGCGGCCGCCACACCGGCAGCCCCATTTCCACCACGATCAGGTCCGGCCGCTGCGCCAGCAGCCGGGAGATCACCTCCCGCGCGCGCGGGCTGCGGTGGGCGTCACGGACGACCACGATGACCGGCCGCCCGGCGGCGCGCCGGACCGCGTCGGCCGCGACGGCGCTGGCCGGCGTACCGTCCCCGGCCGGCACCTGCAGGACGCTCCCGGCCGGGACCCAGGGGCCCAGGCCCCACGGAACGGGCCCGGCGGCGATATTGCCCGGCCGCGCGAACTCGACCACCAGCGGGGCGGTCAGCGGCGCCGGCAGCCCGCTGGCCCGCACCGCCCGGCGGGCGGCGGCCAGCCCGATCCGGCCTTCCGGCACTGGCGCGGCCGGGACCGGCTTCGCCAGTGCCTGCCGGAAGCCCGCCACCCGCTGCGCGGCGCCGGCGAGCCGGCCCTCCGGCAGGCTGCCGCCGGTCACGGCGGCGACGATCGCGGCCCTGACCGCCAGGTAGTCGTCCTCGTCCTGGTCGCGCCCGAGGCAGAGCAGATCCACCCCCGCCGCCAGCGCCGCCACGGCGGCGCTCGCGATGCCGCCGGGCCGGCTCACCGCCCGCATCTCGAGCGCGTCCGAGATGATCAGGCCGGTGAAGCCGAGCTCGCCCCGGAGCAGCCCGCCGAGCGCGGCCGCGGCGAAGGTGGCGGGCTGATCCCCGGTGAGGCCGGCCACCCGCAGGTGGCCGGGCATGATCGCGGCCACGCCGGCCGAGATGGCCGCCGCGAACGGCGGCAGGTCCCGCGCCCGCACCCGGCCGATCCCGCCCTCGACGGCGGCCACGACGTGGTGGGTGTCCTCCCGGGTGCTGCCGTGGCCGGGGAAGTGCTTCGCGCACGCGGCGACCCCCGCCGACTGCAGCCCGGCCACGGCGGCGGCGGCATGGCGGCACAGCAGGGCGGTGTCCGAGCCGAACGCGCGGGTGCCGATGACCGGGTTGCCGGCCGCGGTGTTCACGTCCACCGACGGCGCGAGGTCGGTGTTGATGCCGGCCTCCGCCAGGTCCGCGCCGAGCGCCCGGTACACCGCCCTGGTCAGCTCCACATCGTCGACCGCGCCGAGCGCGGCGTTGCCGGGGTAGGGGCTGCCGGTGTGATGGGCGAGCCGGGTGACGTCCCCGCCCTCCTCGTCGATCGCGATGACCGGTTCCTGGCTGGCGGAGCGCAGTGCCCGCGTCAGCCCGGACAGCTGCCCCGGGCTGGCAACGTTCGGTCCGAAAAGGGTGACTCCCGCCAGCCCGCGCTCCAGCGCCGCCAGCACCCATCCCGGCGCCGCGTGCCCGCCGAACGGCGGCAGCAGCACGCCCTCGGCGAGCGGTTCCAGCGAGCCGCCGCGGGGCCGGGCCCGGCTCAACCCTTCACCGCGCCCGCGACGAGGCCGCGCGCCATCCGGCGCTGTACCAGGAGGAAGAACACGATCGGCGGGATCGTGTAGAGGGCCGAGGCGGCCATGATGGCGCCCCAGTCGGCGCCGCCCTTGTTGAAGAAGTAGGTGACGTAGATGGGAAGCGTGTACTTGGCCTGGTCGGTGCCCAGGAACGTGAGCGCGAAGGTGAACTCGTTCCAGGCGTAGATGAACGAGAACACGCTGGTGGCCACCAGCCCCGGCGCGATGAGCGGGAACAGGATGCGCCGCAGCACCCGGACCGGGCCCGCGCCGTCGATCACGGCCGTCTCCTCCACCTCCTTCGGCACCGCCGCCACGAAGTTGCGGAGCATCCAGATCGAGATCGGCAGCGCGAAGGCAGTGTAGGCGAGGAAGAGCCCGGCCAGGCTGTCCAACAGCCCGGTTGCCCGGAAGTCGATGAACGCGATGACCAGCGCCTGACCCGATGACGCCGCCGCCGATGACCGCGCGGAAGTTGGCCAGGGTGGGGTGCGCCGGCAGCGGGCGCGGCGTCAGGGAGAAGATCTCCCGGCCCGGCTTGAACGACGTGGACAGCATCCAGCCGATCGGCACCAGCGTCACGACCGCGATCGCCGCGCCCGCGCCGTTGAGCGCCGCCGCCCGGGATCAGCCGCCTGGCCGGCCGCGCCGGTGCTGCGGGGAGCGCTGCTGGCAGCGGTGGCCGAGGCCCGGGCCGGGCTGCTGGCCTCGGTCGGGGACGACTGAGGCCCCGGCGCCCGGCGCTGGGCCGGGCCCCGGGGCCCTGAAACGCGCGGTCAGCCGCCAGCCACGTCCATGACGCCCTGGGTGAGCTTCTGCGACGCGGAGGTGTACTGGCCGTGCAGGTCGTGGTGCGCGGTCACGTGCTTGTTCGTGATGTCCTCGCACTGGGTGTTGATGTTCTGGAAGTGGTTGCCGTGCGCGACGTGGTTGTTCTCCTGCGCTGCCGTACGGTAGTCGTTCAGCGCCTGGATGACAGCCGCGTGCTTCGCGTCGAGCTTCGACTTCCACGCCTGGACACCCGCGGGGTCAACACCGATGAAGCTGCTTGACATTCTCCGATCACCTTTCCTTTGCCGGAACCTCTGGGATTCAGTTGCCGCCGTTGACGCTCTGGATTTCCCGGACCGGGAACGGCCCCGTCGTGCCTTGCCTGCGGATCACCCGCAGCCCGCCCTGGGGAGCGCCGGTGCCGCCGGTCGCGGTGAAGCTGACGCGCCAGACAACGATCGCGGTAATGGCCGCGCTGTCGGTCGGCGCCCGCCACAGCGCGCCGCAGTCCGGGACCGTGCCGGCCCCGGCGCTCGCAGGGGGCTGGCCCACCGGGGCGGCTGAGCCGGTCGCGCCGCAGTTGTTGCCAACGGTGGCGGGGCCGTTCGGGTGGATGGTGAGCTTGCCCGGTACGGCAGTAATGGTCGCGCTCTGGTTGCCTAGCGTCGCCGTGACCGACAGTGTGCCGGTGCTGGCCTTCGTCAGCCAGACGTACGTACCGAGGTTGACGAACCCCTTGCCGACCGGGTTGGTGATGAGCTGGGGCGCGGGGATGCGCATGTGGTTGTAGGCGAACTCGGCCAGCGTCCTGTTCGGGACCGTCGGCATGGGCGGTACGTGACCCGGCGGCACCCAGGCGTACAGCGGCAGATGCAGGCACGCCTGCGCCCCGGCAGCCCCTGCGGCCGGGTTGATCGGGAGGTAATACCACTCTCCCGGAGCCGGGTTCTGCTGGAGGTCCTTGGCCTGCTTGAGGGTCCTATTCTGTTGGAACACCGTCGAGTTAACGGAGTTCTGGATGACGTACTGGCTGCCGGTGGTGGCGTCGCCCACCGGTATCCACTGGCAGGGCGGTGGCTGCACGCTGATCGACGCGTGCCCGGTTCCGGATCCGGGACTGTAGCCGCTGCCGGAATATTTGATGAAATGCTCAATGCCGACGCTGCACGCTGCGCCGACGCACGACCCGCCCGAGCTGGAACCGGATGCTGGCCCTGAGCCGGCGCTGGCCGGGACGGTCGCTGACAGCGAAGCAAGGAACCCGGCGGCGGTGACGCCGGCGGCGAGCGCGATGCGCCGAATCATGGTTTGCACTCCCGTGCCCGGGGATAGAAGATCGCTGGGTAAATGGACACCACCCGCCAGGCCCCGTCGGCGGCCTGGCCCATGACGATGGTGGTGCGATAGAAGTGCTGGTTAGCGGGGGTTGTGTCGGGAAGGGGCTTCCCGGTCCGCAGGTTCGTGTTCGTCGACCGTGAGTTGTCGAAGCACTGGGCGACGTCAATGTCGCCCTTGAGCGCCGGATCGGCGAATGCGCTCAGGTGCGAGTAACGGATGGTCCCGGTGAATGATTCGGTGATCACCGACCGGACGGACAGTTCCTTGCCGATGTCCGGCCTGATCTGCCGGGCGACATAGGCCTTCCAGCGGTGATCCCGGCCGCCGCGGTACTGCGAGTAGAGCATGGCCAGCAGGAAGTTCTTGTCCGCGGTCACCGCCGCCAGCTGACCGTGACTCGCGGGCCGCCAGGAAGGCATGACGACCTGGAGGTTCTTGCCGAACGGCGGCATGGTCACGCCGTCGGACCTGGCATCGCCGCCGGCCGCGGGCGTGCTGGCCGGCTGGGTCGAGCTGTCGCCCTGCGGGTGAAAGGCCTGCTTTGGCTGCGCCGAGGCGCAGCCAGCAGTTAACAGCGCAGCCGATGTCAGCCAGGCAGCCCTGACCAGCCAGGAACTCCTGAGCGTACCCCGCATCCGCCATCCTCCCCAGCCACAGACCGCCCGCCGCGGACTGTCACGACCGCGGGAACCCTATCAACTCCGGCGTAGGCGACCGGTGGCTTTCGGGAAACATGCCAGGCATTCCCGTCATGACCCCGGTGCCGGGTTCCGCCATCGGCGATACCGGGCGGCTCCTGGCTGCGGCGCCCGCCCTACCAGGCGAGGATCGCCGCGAAAGCCCCGATGATCAGGAACGGCCCGAACGGGATGTGCTGCTTCCGGGTGGCGCGGCCCGCCAGCAGCAGCACGATGCCATAGGCGGCCGCGAGCAGGAATCCGGCGAAGGCGCCGGCCAGCAGGGTGCTCCAGCCGCGCCAGGCCAGCAGGGTGCCGAGGCTGGCGGCCACCTTCACGTCCCCCAGGCCCATTCCGCCGCGGCTGACAACGGCCACCGCCAGGCAGAACCCGGCCAGGGCCAGCCCGCCAAGCCCGGCCCGCAGCAGGTCGTGCCAGTGCCCGCCGACGGCGGCCGCCGCCATCAGCAGCAGCCCGGTGCCGGCGTAGGCGGGGGCGGTGAGCAGGTCCGGCAGCCGCCGGACGGCGGCGTCGATGAAGGCGAGCGGGACCGCGCACACGGCCAGCCAGCACGCCGCCGCGAGGACCAGGCCCGGGTGGACGCGCAGGGCCAGCGCGGCGAGCGTGAGCGCGGTGATGGCCTCCACGGCGAACGGCGGCGGCCCGGTGCGCTGCCCGCAGGCCGGGCACCGGCCGGACGGACGCGGCAGGAACCAGCGCGGCGAGAACGAGCGCGGCGAGAGCCACCGCGGCGCGAACCGCGGCCGCTGGCTCGCCGCCGGATGTCCGCAGCCAGGACAGCTGCGCCGGTGCGGCTCTCCGGCCGGCACCGCGTAGCGGGCGGTGACTGCACGCAGCCCCCACCCGGCGGCCAGCCCGGCGAGCGCGAGCGATGTGGCCAGCGCCGCGGTCACGGTCTGCCTGGCAGCTGCATGGTGAGTCCGTCCCTTCCGGCGGCGGCCGCCGCTGCCGCTTGCCGACGGCGGGCTCCACGGTATGGCTCAGATCTGCGGAATGTCGGCAACCGGCCACAACCGGGCGGCCAGTGAGATAGCGTCACTGGGCACCCATAGCGCCCAAGCCGCCAGCCGTGGCGCCCGCAGGGCGACCAGGCGCCCTGGCAGGACGGCTGTTAGCAGGGGAAGAGCGTGCGCGATGTCAAGTGAGCGGGGCACGATTCAGCGTGGGCTGACCTCGGGCGCTGCCGACCATGCCAGCTGGCCGGAGGCTACCGCTCCTGGTGGCCGGAGGCTGCCGAGCGCGCCGCGTGAGCGCAAGCCCGCGCTGGCCGCGCTGGCCCTGCTGCTCATCGTGGGTGGCGCGCTCGGGGCCGGCTTCCTGGTGCTCCGCAGCGGCCAGAAGGTGCCGGCGATCGAGCTCTCGCAGCAGGTCGGAGCGGGCCAGCGGATCCCGTTAAGCGCGCTGCAAGAGGTCCAGGTCCCTGCCGCCGGCCTGAGTTACGTGCCGTGGGACGCCAGGGCCAGCGTCACCCGTTACTACGCGGCCACCACGCTGCCGGCCGGGACGCTGCTGACCAACTCCATGGTGGCGCGCGCGAGCGGGGTCACGGCCGGCCGGGACGTGCTGGGCCTGGCGCTCAAGGACGGCCAGCTGCCGGGCAACCTGGCGGTCGGGGACCATGTGGCGATCTTCGGCGTGAGCAGCCAGAGCAGCTCGGGCTGCCCGGGCACCGGTGGCAGCACGCTGTCGCGCAACGCGAGCGTGCTGTCGGTGACCGGCACCGGGAGCGGGACACTGGTCGGCTCGGGCGGGACCGGCAGCACGGACATCATCGTCACCGTGCTGCCGTCCGAGGCCGGGGCGGTGGCCTGCAACGCGGCCGCCGGGAACGTGGCTGTCGGTGTGCTGCCCGCTGGCGGCAAACAGCCGGTCACCGGCCCGGTTCCGGTCCCGTCCGCCGGTATCAGCAGCCCGGCGGCGAACACGGTCCCCAGCTCATCCGCGCACTCGCATTCGTCGCCGGCGCAATCCGGGCACGGCTAGCCGATGGCGCTGATCGCGGTCGCGGCCGATAAGGGCGCACCCGGGGTTACCACATCGTCGGTGGTGCTGGCCGCCGTCTGGCCGCGGCCGGTGCTGCTGGCCGAGTGCGACGGGTCCGGCGGCGACCTCGTCTACCGGCTCCCCGCCGAGGGCGGCGGCCGGCTGGACCCGCAGCGCGGCCTGCTGAGCCTGGCCGTCGCCAGCCAGCGCGGGCTGCAGCCGCAGCAGGTGTGGGAGC
>JAIRTY010000481.1 GCA_031254715.1 Nocardiopsaceae bacterium
CCCGCCGCAGCGTCCGGGCCGGCCGGGCCCAGTGCAGCCGGGCGCGCCAGAGCGCCTCATCGGCGTAGATGTTCCCGACCCCGCTGACCAGGGACTGATCCAGCAGGGCGGCCTTGATCCCGGTGCGGCGCGTGCGCAGCCTGGCGATCAGCGCATCGCCGTCGAACGCCGCCTCGAGCGGGTCAGGGGCGATGTGGCTGATGAGCGCAGGCAGCTCGGCGCCGCCGCGAGCCACCACCGCGTGCCCGAACGTTCGCTGGTCGCGCAGCCGGAGATCGGGCCCGCCGTCGGTGAACGTGAGGCGGATCCGGTCGTGCGGCGCCAGCGGCCGCGCCGGGTCCCCGGTCAGCAGCTGCCCGCTCATCCCCAGGTGAATCAGCAGCGCGTCGTCCGGCTCGGGCGCGGCCGGGTCCGCCAGCGGGAGCCAGAGGTACTTGCCGCGACGGCGGGTGGCGGCGATCGTGCGCCCGCGCAGCGCGGCGCTGAAGTCAGCCGGGCCCGCCAGGTGCCGCCGCACCGCACGCGGATGGAGCACCTCGGCCGAGTCAATGGTCCGGCCGGTGATCAGCTGCTCAAGCCCGCGCCGGACGACCTCGACCTCGGGCAGTTCGGGCACCCGTCACTTCCCCGGCGCCGGATCCCGCGCCTGGCCGGAGTGACCGCCGGGCCCGTTCCCGTCCGCCGCCGGGTGGCCGGCTTCCGCCGCCCCGCTCGCCACCTGCGGGCCGTCGGCGCTTGCCGCCACGTTGTTGCTGCTGATGGCCAGCCAGGCGGCCTCCGCCGCCTGCTGCTCGGCCTCCTTCTTGGAGCGGCCTGAGCCCGACCCGTAGGTACGGCCGCCGACCGTGACCGAGGCGCGGAACGACTTCTGGTGGTCAGGGCCGCTCTCCTCGACGTGGTACTCGGGCACCCCGAGCACCCCCGACGCGGTGAGCTCCTGCAGCGAGGTCTTCCAGTCCAGGCCCGCGCCCAGCCGCGCCGACCGGGCGATCACCGGGTCGAAGAGGCGGTGCACCAGCGCGGACGCCTCGGTGAGCCCTCGCTCCACGTACACCGCCCCGATCACCGCCTCCAGCGTGTCGGCGAGGATCGATGACTTGTCGCGGCCGCCGGTGCCTTCCTCGCCCCGGCCCAGGCGCACGTAATTGCCCAGCTGCAGGCCCCGCGCGACATCAGCGAGCGCTCGCATGTTGACCACGGCCGCGCGTAGCTTGGCCAGCTGCCCCTCTGGCAGGTCCGGGTACTCGCGGAACAGGGAATCGGTGACCACCAGGCCGAGCACGGAGTCGCCCAGGAACTCCAGCCGTTCGTTGGTGGGCAGGCCGCCGTTCTCGTAGGCGAACGAGCGATGCGTCAGAGCACGTTCCAGCAGCCCAGGGCTAAGCCCGGCGGCGAGCAGGCGCAGCAGTTCGCTGGCGTCCGGTTCCCGGGCGGCTGCCTCGGAGTCGCTGGTTCCTCTCATGCTGCCTGATCTCTCTTCCGGCTCGGCCCGGCGCCCCCGCTTGCGTCCGGTGCCGGATGGCAGCGGCCCGGCGGCGCCCGGGGAGCCTCAGGAAGGCGTAATCACTTGTCGTCGGTTGTAGGTCCCGCAGGTAGGGCAGGCCGTGTGCGTCAGCTTGGGCTCCCGGCACTGCGGGCAGCGCATCAGCGACGGCGCACCTGTCTTCCACTGGGCCCGGCGGGACCTAGTGTTACTCCTCGACATCCTGCGCTTGGGGACGGCCACGTCCGTTCTCCTGTCCTGTCTCCGGCGCGGCCGAGCCGTCCGGTCCGTTAGCGGTCACGTGCTGCGCGAGCCCTGCCCACCTCGGGTCGATCCCGGCGGCGTGCCCATGTCCCGCGCCCGCCTTGGCGAGCTGCACCCCGCATTCGGCGCACAGCCCGGGGCAATCATCGCGGCACAACGGTGCGAGCGGGAGCGCCAGTACCAGGGCGTCACGAAGGACCGGCTCAAGATCGAGCAGGTCCCCTTGCAGAGAGTACCCGTCGTCCGAATCCGGCCCCCGCACTTGTTCGTAATTGTAGAGTTCGGCGAACCGGACCTCCGTGGCCTGGCGCAGCGGCTCCAGGCAGCGCGCGCATTCACCGGCGAGCGGCGCCCGCACCGTCCCGGTGACGAGCACCCCCTCGCTGACCGCTTCCAGCTGGATGTCGAGCATCAGCTCGGCGCCTTCGGGGACGCCGACCAGCTCGGTGCTCAGGCCGCCCGGTGCGGGCGCGGTGCGGTGCTCGGTATGAAGCGATCCCGGGCTGCGTGACAGGGACCGGGTGCTGATAACGAGCGGAGCCCGAGCATCGAGCCGGGGCGGGGAGCTCTGGCTTCTGCGCTGCTGTGTCATAACGAAGATGGTGGGGCCGGATCCGGCGGGACACCGCGCGTCAGTTTACCGGCGCCGTGGTTGAATCCAAACCCGGGATTCGCGGGCAGCATGTGACCGCGAGTTATCAGATATGAGCGACAGGTTACCGGACGTCCCCCAGCTCATGGGTCAGGGGGAAGCCAGCCGGTCCTGCAGCCGGCCCAGCACGCTTTCCGGGACCAGCGACGAGACGTCCCCGCCGTAGGTGGCGATCTCCTTGACCCGGCTCGCCCGCAGGAACGAGTACTGCGGATTGGCCGTCATGAACAGCGTCTCGAGGCCGGCGAGACGGTAGTTCATCTGCGCCATCTCCATCTCGTACTCGAAGTCGCTGACCGCCCGCAGGCCCTTCACGATGGCCGAGACACCCTGCTCGCGGCAGTAGTCGACGAGCAGCCCGCGGAACGTGCCCACCCGCACGTTGGCGATGCCGCCTGCCGCCTCCCGCAGCATGGCAACCCGCTCATCCACCGTGAACAGCCCCAGCTTGGCCTGGTTCGCACCGACCACCACGATGACCTCGTCATAGAGCAGGGCAGCCCGGCCGATGATGTCGAGATGGCCATTGGTGACCGGGTCAAATGAGCCCGGACAGACGACACGCCGCACGCGAGTCCGCCCTTCTGTCATGTCGTTCCCGCCCGCCCCAAGCCTGCGGCGTGACCGTACCAGAACGTCGCCTCGCCGTATCGGCGGGACCGGTCAGGGACGTAGCCGGGGGA
>JAIRTY010000489.1 GCA_031254715.1 Nocardiopsaceae bacterium
GAGCTCGGGGGGGCCGCCGGGCTGTGGTCTCGGCGGGCGGGCCTGCGGGTGACCCGCAGCGACGCGATCGCGGCGGTCGGCGGCGGCGCCGCCACCGACCTGGCCGGGTTCGTGGCCGCCACCTGGCTGCGCGGCATCCGGCTGGTCCTGGTCCCCACCACGCTGCTCGCCATCACCGACGCCGCCATCGGCGGCAAGACCGCCGTCAACATCCCCGAGGGCAAGAACCTGGTCGGCGCCTTCCACCCGCCCGCCGGCGTGCTCGCCGACCTGGCGGTGCTGGAGTCGCTGCCCGCCCCTGAATACGTCAGCGGGCTGGCGGAGATCATCAAGGCCGGGTTCATCGCCGACCCGGTGATCCTCGACCTGATCGAGGAGGACCCGGCCGGTGCCGTGGTCCCGCACGGCCGTCATGCCAGGGAACTGGTGGAACGGGCGGTGCGGATGAAAGCAGAGGTGGTATCCCAGGACCTGCGCGAGGCGGGCCGCCGGGAGATGCTCAACTACGGGCACACCCTCGGCCACGCCATCGAGCGGGTGGAGGGCTACCGGATCCGGCACGGGGAGGCGGTCGCGATCGGCATGGTCTACGCGGCCGAGCTGGCCCGGCTGGCAGGCCGCCTGGACGCGGAAACCGCGCGCCGCCACCACCGGGTGCTGGCCGCGGCCGGGCTGCCCACCACGTTCCTGCCCGGTGCCTGGCCCGCGCTGCGGGAGGCGATGACGGTGGACAAGAAATCGCGCGGCGCCCGGCAGCGGTTCGTGGTGCTGGAAGGCCCGGCCCGGCCGGCCATCCTGGCTGACCCGCCGGAGGAGCTGCTGGCCCGGGCGTACCAGGAGGTCGTGTCCTGATGAAGCAGGTACTGGTGCTCAACGGCCCGAACCTGGGCCGGCTCGGCTCCCGGGAGCCCGAGGTCTACGGCAAGGCCGATTTCGGCGACCTGATCGAGACCTGCCGGGTCACCGGGCGCGCGCTCGGCCTGCACGTGGAGGTGCGGCAGACCAACGACGAGGCCGAGCTGATCGGGTGGATTCACGAGGCCATCGACGAGCGGCTGCCGGTGGTGCTGAACCCGGCCGCTTTCACCCACTACTCCTACGCCCTCCGGGACGCGCTCGCGATGCGGACGGCGCCGCTGGTGGAAGTGCACATCACCAACCCGTCGGCGCGGGAGTCTTTCCGGCACACGTCGGTGGTGGCAGGGGTGGCGGACGGCACCGTGGCGGGCTTCGGCATGATGTCCTACCAGCTCGCCCTGCAGGCCATCGCCCAGCTCGCCGCCGCCGAGGAGGCGGCCGGGGAGCTGCGGGGCACACCCTGAGCGGAAGGCCGGTCAAATGCGCATCGGGATGTCTCTCAACTACGCGGGCGGTTTCGCCGAGACCGTCGCCGAACTCGCTGACTACGAGAAGGCCGGGCTGGACATCGCGTTCGTCCCCGAGGCGTACTCGTTCGACGCGGTCAGCCAGCTCGGGTTCATCGCCGCCCGCACCGAGCGGCTGCAACTCGCCTCCGGCATCCTGCAGCTCTACACCCGCACCCCGACCCTGACCGCGATGACAGCGGCCGGGCTCGACTACGTGTCGGATGGCCGGTTCACCCTCGGTCTCGGCGCCTCCGGCCCGCAGGTGATCGAGGGCTGGCACGGGGTCCCCTACGACGCGCCGGTCGGCCGCACCCGCGAGATCATCGAGATCTGCCGGAAGGTCTGGCGGCGGGAGCGGCTGACGCACTCGGGGAAGCACTACCAGATCCCGCTGCCGGCCGGCGGGCCGGGCGGGGGCAGCGGCCTCGGCAAGCCGCTCAAGCTCATCAACCACCCGGTCCGGGAGCGGATCCCGATCATCGTGGCCGCCATCGGCCCCAAGAACGTGGAACTCGCCGCGGAGCTGGCGGAAGGCTGGGAGCCGATCTTCTACTACCCCGAGCGGGTGGCCGAGGTGTGGGGCGGGCCGCTGGCGGCCGGCCGGGCCCGGCGCGACCCGTCACTGCCGCCGCTGGACGTGGTCGCCCAGGCCGGGCTGGCGATCGGCGAGGACGTGGCCGGCTACCTGGACCTGGCCCGGCCGGTGCTGGCGCTCTACATCGGCGGGATGGGCCCGCACCGTGACCGCGGCCGCAACTTCTACTACCAGCTCGCGGTCCGGTACGGGTTCGAGGACCAGGCGGCCCGGATCCAGGACGCCTACCTGGACGGGCGGAAGGACGAGGCCGCGGCGCTGGTGCCGGCCGAGCTGCTGGCCGGGACCTCGCTGGTGGGCCCGGAGGGCCTGGTCGCTGAGCGGCTGGCGGCGCTCGCGGAGTCGGGCGTCACCACGCTGAACGTGACGCCGCTGGCGCCAACCCACGCCGAGCGGGTCCGTCTTATCGAGCGCATCCGCGCCCTCGCGGCCGCCTGACCGGCCCCGCAACGGCCGGCACCGCAGCGGGCACGCCAGGAAACCCGGCCGGGTTGGCGATCGCACGGGCGATTTCCCGGCCGGCCCCTACCATGGGCGGATGGGTGAGGAACAGCGCTCTGGCGGCAGGACGGCCTCCCCGGGCCCGCCCGGCCCGGCGGCGCAGTCAGGGCACCCGGACCGGGACCGGTGGAACGCCAGGTACGGCGGCGGCTTCGTGCCGTCCTTCGATCCGCACCGGCTGGTGGTGCAGGCGCTTTCGCTGGGACTCCCGGACGGCCCGGTGGCCGACCTGGCATGCGGGCCCTCCGGCAGCGCGTTGCTGGCCGCCTCGACGGGGCGGGAGGTCACCGCGGTGGACGTGTCGGACGTGGCGCTGCGGCTGCTCGGGCAGGAGGCCACGCGGCTGGGGCTGACGGACATGATCACCCTGGTGGAGGCCGACCTCACGTCCTGGCGGCCGCCGGAGAAGTCGTTCTCGCTGGTGCTGTGTACCGGCTACTGGGATCGCGAGCTCTTCCCGCCGGCCGCGCAGGCCGTGATCCCTGGCGGGCTGCTGGGCTGGGAGGCGTTCACCGACGCGGCGCGCCGCGTCCGGCCCCGGCTGTGCGCCGATTGGTCCCTGAGCCCGGGCGAGCCCGCGTCGGTGCTCCCGCCCGGGTTCGAGGTGCTGGCTGAGCTTGACCTGCCCGACGACGAGAACGGCGACAAGCGCCGCCTGCTGGCCCGGCGCGGCACGGACTGAACTGGCATAGTCCGGGCATGGACATCTTCAATGACCTGACCGCCGAGCAGGACCGGCTGGAGGGCATCCTGGCCGGCCTGGCTGCTGACGCGTGGGTGTCACCGTCGGGGGCCGCCGGCTGGACGGTCGCCGACGTCGTGCTGCACCTTGCCCAGACCGAGGAAGCGGTGACGGCGAGCACGGCCGGAGGCGGTGGCCTGCGCGCGCTGGCGACGCCCGCGGGCCTCACCACCGACCAGCTCGCTGAGCAGATGGTCGCGGCCGAGCGGGACGCTCCCGGGCCGGTGTTCGAGCGCTGGCAGCGTGCCCGGCGGGCGGCGCTGACCGCGCTCCGCGCGGCCGACCCGGGCCAGCCGCTGGCGTGGGTGGCTGCCCCGCTCAAGCCGGCTACGCTCGCCACCACCCGGCTGGCCGAGCACTGGGCGCACGGGCTTGACATCACCGGCCCGCTCGGCATCGGTTTCCCTGATACCGAACGGCTCCGGCACGTGGCCTGGCTGGCACATCGCTCACTGCCGTACGCCATGAGCCTTTCCGGCGGGCAGCCACAGGAGGTGTTCTGCGACCTCACCGGTCCCGCCGGCACGGCGCGCTGGCAGCTCGGGCCGCCCGGGGCCAGTTCGGTGATCGCCGGGCCTGCCGGGGCGTTCTGCCGGGTGGCTGCGCAACGGCTGGCGCCGGATGCGTCCGGGCTCAGCGCCACCGGCCCGCATGGCCCGCAGGCGCTGCGGGTGCTGCGCACCTACGCGGCGTAATGACCGGCGCCGTACTGTTTCCCTATGCCCGCTGCCCACGCCCTTCGCCGCGACCGCCTGCGGGCGGCGCTGGCCGCCCTGGACGCCGCCGCCGCGCTCGTCACCAGGCTGGTCAACGTCCGCTACCTGACCGGCCTGGTCAGCTCGAACGCGGCGCTGCTGGTGCCCGCCGACGGCGCCGCCGTGCTCGCCACCGACTCCCGGTACGCGCTGACGGCGCAGCGGGTCGCTCCCGACCTGGAGCTGCTGGTCGCCCGGGAGGCCGAGGCGGCGCTGGCGGACCGGGCCCGGGACGCCGGGCTGCGGCGGCTGGCGTTCGAGGCGCACGAGATGACGGTCGAGCGGCACGCCGCGCTGGCCGCCGGCGGCGGCCTGGACCTCGTCCCGCTGGGGCAAGCGGTCGAGGAGACCCGCACGGTCAAGGACGAGGACGAGATCGCGCTGCTCGCCCGCGCCTGCGGCATCACCGGGGAGGCGTTCGACCAGGTGCTCGGTCAGATCCGGCCCGGCCTGACCGAGCGCGGCCTGGCGATCCTGCTGGAGCGGGCGATGGTGGACGCGGGGGCGGACCGGCCGGCCTTTGACACGATCGTGGCGAGCGGCCCGAACGGGGCGATCCCGCATCACGAGCCCGGCAGCAGGCAGCTGCGGGCCGGGGACCTGATCACCGTTGATTGCGGTGCCTGCTACCAGGGCTACCACGCCGACATGACCCGCACCGTGGCGCTCGGCCAGCCCGCCGCCTGGCAGCGGGAGATCTACCAGCTGGTGGCGGCCGCGCAGCGGGCCGGGATCGAGGCGGCCGTGCCGGGGGCCGCGCTGGCGGGCATCGACGCGGCGGCCCGGGACCTGATCGCGGCCGCCGGGCACGGCGGGCACTTCACGCACGGCCTGGGACACGGTGTGGGGCTGGAGATCCA
>JAIRTY010000498.1 GCA_031254715.1 Nocardiopsaceae bacterium
CCCCACCGTGCTGTGGCAGCCAGGGGCCACCGGCCAGCGCCCGCTCATCACGGAGGCCCTGCGCGGGGCCGGGGCCGTGCTGGTGGACGACGCCGGCCGGCCGGTGATGGACGGCCGCCACCCGCTTGGGGACCTGGCCCCGCGCGACGTGGTGGCAGCCGCCATGCACGAGCGCATCGCGGGCGGCGGCGGCCCGGGGCACCTGTGGCTGGATGCGACCGAGCTGGGCCGGCCGGTGCTGGCCGAGCGGTTCCCGACCGTGACCGCGCTGTGCGCCGGCTGCGGCATCGACCCGGCCACCGAACCCATCCCGGTGGCGCCCGGCGCCCACTACGCCTGCGGCGGGATCGCGGCCGGGCTGGCCGGGCAGACCTCGGTGCCTGGCCTGTACGCGGTCGGGGAAGCCGCCGCCACCGGGCTGCACGGCGCCAACCGGCTCGGCTCCAACTCCCTGACCGAGGCCGTGCTGGCGGGCCAGCGCACCGGGGACCGGCTGGGCGCGCGGCTGCCGGCGCCCGGCGGGCCGCTGCGGCCGCCGCCGGCCGGTCCCGGGGCGGGCCCGGCGGCCAGGCCGGCGCTCGCGGCCGCCATGTCGCGGCACGCCGGGGTGGTCAGGGACCGCGAGGGGCTGGAGCAGCTGCTGGCCGGGCTGGCGGCGGTCCCGGCCGCCGCCGGGACCGGTGACGGGCTGACCATGGCGGCGGCCGAGGCACTGAGCCTGCACACGGTGTCGGTGATCCTCGCCGCGGCGGCACTGAACCGCGCCGAGAGCCGGGGCTGCCACCGCCGCCGGGACGCGCCGGGGACGCCGGGCCGGCCCGCCCGTCACACGCTGTGGCGCTGGCCGGAGTCAGCTGAGGAGCTCACGCTGATTGCCGCGGGCAGTGGCGCTCAGTAGCCGGACGATCCGGGCACTCCGGGCTGCCGGGCTGGATCCCGCCGCGACCGAGCGGGCGGTCACAGCCGCGCTGGACGAAGACCTCGCCTTCGGAGCGGACGTGACCACGACGGCGACCGTTCGGAAAGAAACGAGCGGGACCGCGGTGGTGGCCGCCCGGCAGGCGGGAGTGATCGCGGGCCTGCCGGTCGCCCTGGCCGTACTCGACGCGAGCGAAGCGGCGGGCGGGGACGCCAGCGGCGGGACGGGGACCGGCGGGGGCGGGGCCGGACTGCTGCGCGCGGACGGGGACCGGATCGGCGCCGGGGAGGCGGTGCTGCGGTTCCGGGGGCCGGTGGCCGGCCTGCTCAGCGCCGAGCGGACGCTGCTCAACTTCCTCACCCACCTGGCCGGGATCGCGACCGCGACCAGGGCCTGGACGGACGCGGTGGCAGGCACCGGCGCGGTGATCCGCGACACCCGCAAGACCCTGCCCGGGCTGCGGGCGCTGGAGAAGTACGCCGTGCGCTGCGGCGGCGGGGTCAACCACCGGCTCGGGCTCGGGGATGCCGCTCTCATCAAGGACAATCATGTGGCCGCGGCGGGCGGGATCACGGCGGCGGTGGCGGCGGTGCGGGCCGCCGCGCCCGGCCTGCCGCTGGAGGTGGAGTGCGACACGCTGGACCAGGTGGCTGAGGCGCTGGCGGCAGGGGCGGCCGAGATCCTGCTGGACAACATGGGGCTGGCCGAGCTGCGGCGCGCGGTGGCGCTGGCCAGCCGCTACCCGGGCACCCGGCTGGAGGCCAGCGGCGGGCTGCGGCTGGCCGGCGCCAGGGCGGTCGCGGAAACCGGCGTCGACTACCTGGCCGTGGGCGCCCTCACCCACTCAAGTCCCGCCCTGGACCTGGGGCTTGACCTGGTTTGACCGGCTCCCGGCGGGCAGGAAAAAGGGACCGGCCCGACAGGGGAAGGCCGTCGGCCTGCTGCCGCTCGCGGCGCAGGCGGGGGAGGCGCTGATGCGGGTTCTGCTGATCCACCCGAGCGGCCTGATGTATTCGGAGATCTTCCTGCGGCTGGAACCGCTGGGGGTGGAGCGGGTGGCGGCCGCCGCCCGGGGCGCCGGGCATGAGGTCCGCCTGCTCGACCTGCAGGTGTGCGGCCGGGACGCGGTGGCGGCCGAGCTGGCCTCGTTCGGTCCGGACGCGGTCGGGTTCGGGGTGAACTACCTGGCCAGCGTGCCCGAGGTGATCGAGCTGGCGCAGCTGGTCAAGCAGGCGCGGCCGGGCTGCTTCGTGTTCGCCGGCGGGCATTCGGTGTCGTTCATCGCCTCGCACGTGCTGGGCCAGGCCGGCGGCGCGATCGACGCGGTGGTGCGCGGGGAGGGCGAGGTGATCACCCCGCTGTTGCTGGCGGCGGCCAGGGACGGGGGCCTGGCGGACCTGCCGGGCGTGGTCACCGCCGAGGGCAGCGGTACCGGGGCGCCGCTGCTGCTGGAGTCGCTGGACGACTGCCCGCCCGCCAGGGACCTGACCCGCCGCCGGGACAAGTACTTCATCGGGGTGCTGGACCCGTGCGCGTCGGTGGAGTTCACCCGCGGCTGCCCGTGGGACTGCTCGTTCTGCTCGGCGTGGACGTTCTACGGCCGGACCTACCGGAAGGCCTCGCCGGAAGCGGCCGCCGCCGAGGTCGCCTCGATCGCCGAGCCGAACGTGTTCATCGTGGACGACGTCGCCTTCATCCGGGCCGAGCACGGGCACGCGATCGCCGCCGAGCTCGAGCGGCGCCGCGTCCGCAAGGAGTACTACCTGGAGACCCGGGCCGACGTGCTGCTGCGCAACCGGGAGGTGTTCGAGCGGTGGCGGCGGCTGGGGCTCAACTACATGTTCCTCGGCATCGAGGCGCTGGATGAGAGCGGGCTCGACTCCTACCGCAAGCGGGTGTCCACCGACGACAACCTGCGGGCACTGGAAGCGGCCAGGCAGCTGGGCCTGACCGTGGCCGTCAACCTCATCGTCGACCCGGCCTGGGACACCAGGCAATTCCGGCTGGTCCGGGAGTTCGCCGAGTCGGTGCCCGAGATCGTGCACCTGTCGGTGATGACGCCCTACCCGGGCACCGAGATCTGGCACACCCAGTCGCAGCAGCTGACCACCCGCGACTACCGGCTGTTCGACATCCAGCACGCGGTGCTGCCCACCAAGCTGCCGCTGGCGGAGTTCTACCAGGAGCTGGTGCGCACCCAGTCGGTGATCAACCGCAAGCACCTCGGGCTGGCCGGGCTGGCCAAGACCGCCGGCATCGCCGGGCGGCTGCTGACCCGCGGGCAGACCAACTTCGTGCGCATGCTGTGGCGGTTCAGCTGGGTCTACAACGGCAACCGCCAGTACCAGGACCACCAGCGCGAGGCCGGCTACGAGCTGCCGGTGCCCGACCACCACGCGGTCGGCCCGGCCGGGCGGCGCGAGCTGTACATCCACCAGCGGCAGCCCGCCGCCAGGGGGCGGCGGCCCGCGGAGCGCGGCGTAGCCGCGGCAGCCACGGCCGACGAACCGGCACCGTTCCAGGGGGGCGACCGCGCGTCTACCGGAGAGTAATGTCGGGCTATGACCGAGCCCGCCGCCGCACCGGACGGGGAGCCGGCGCCTGCCCGCCCGCTGCCGTCAGTGGACGAGCTCGACCTGCCGTTCTTCGACTATGACGAGCCCGGGCTGACCGGCGAGGTCTACCACCAGCGGCTCGCCGCGGTGCGGGAGCAGGGCTGGCTGGCCCGCTCGCCGCTGGCGGTAGTGGTGCTCGACCGCGAGTCCGGGGAGTTCTTCCTGCGGGCGCGGGAGACCGCATTCCCCGGGCGGGAGATCGCTGACCTGTTCGGCATCACCGCCGGGCGGCTGCGGGACATGATCGACGCCAATATCCTCAACCTCACCGGGGAGCGGCACCGGCGGCTCCGCGCCCTGGTCGGCCCGGCCTTCACGCCCCGGGCGGCCGCCCGCTGGCGGCCCGTCATGCGCGAGTTCCTCGCGGCGCTGTGGGAGGGCCTGGGCGGCGCCACCGAGTGCGACGTTGTCCGGGCCATAGCAAAGCCCTACCCGGCGCTGACGATCGCGGCCGTGCTTGGCGCCCCGCCCGGCGACGCGCCGCGGCTGCACGAGTGGTCCTCCTGGGTGCAGCGGCAGTTCGACATCCGGGCGCTCGCCAGCGAGGCCGGCCGGATCGAGGAGGCGGTTATCGAGCTGCATGACTACGCCGAGGGGCTGCTGGCGCTGCGCCGCCGCGAGCCCTCCGATGACCTGCTGTCGGCCCTGCTCGCCGCGGAGGCGGACGGTGAGCGGCTGACCCACGAGGAGTGCGTGAACCTGGTGCTCAACGTGCTGGCCGGCGGCGTGGACACCACCCAGGCGCAGCTATCGCATGCGCTGCGGCTGTTCGCCGCGCACCCGCGGCAGTGGGAGCTGCTCCGCCAGCAGCCGGACCTGGTGCCGCAGGCGGTGGCGGAGGTGCTCAGGCACGAGCCGATCACCCCGTTCACGGCCCGGATCTGCACCGGCCGGATCGAGCACCGGGGCGTGGTGTTCCCGCCGGGCACGATCGTCGCGGTGTGCGCCGAGCGGGCCAACCGCGACCAGCAGGCGGGCGAGGAGTTCGACATCACGGCGGAACGGGACGCCCGGGTGCTGACGTTCGGGGCGGGCGCGCACTTCTGCCTCGGGGCGAACCTGGCGCGCGCGGAGCTGGCGGAGGCGCTGACGTTCCTGGCTCCGCGGCTGCCCGGGCTGCGCCCGGCCGGCGAGCCGGTGCTGGGCGGGGTGGAAGGCATCTACGGCATCGACTCGCTGCCGCTGGCCTGGTCAGCCGGGTAACCGC
>JAIRTY010000513.1 GCA_031254715.1 Nocardiopsaceae bacterium
CCAGCAGCAGGCGGGCGGCGGCGGCCGGGCCGGCGGGAATGCCCAGCATGCGCGCGAAGTCGTTGCCGCGTCCGGCCGGGATGATGCCGAGCCTTCCCGCCGCCCGCGCCAGTGCCGCCGCCAGCGCCCCGACCAGCCCGTCCCCGCCGACAGCGACGACCGTCTCGCCCCGGCCGGCTGCCTCGGCGGCCAGACCGGCCGCGTGCTCCAGGCTGGTGCTCTCGCGCACCCGGACCTCGGTACCGGCCGAGCCCAGCACGTCGAGCACGGCCGGCAGCGAATGCCGGGCCCGGCCGTTGCGCGCCGCCGGATTGACCACCAGGCACACCGGGCCGGCCACCGGCGCACCTCCTCCCGTTCCGCCCGGCCGCTGCCGCCTTTGCCCGCCGGGTATGCGCTCTGCCTGTCGCGAGCACCGCCGAAGGTTAGCATTGGGATTTCATGATTTCGCCTGATATAGCACGTCGGATCGTGACCGGGACATGACGCACCGCCCCGAGACAGCGAGCCGCGACGCCGGCGCCGCCGCCCGGCTGTGGCGCGCTGCCCTGATCCTGCAGCTCATCCTGCTGGCAGCCGAGTTCGTGGCGGGCATGGCGGGGAACCTGTACGCCCGGATCCCGGCCATCCATCCGGGCAGCGTCCGGGCAGGCACCGACTACTTCACCGACCTTGGCAGGGCCGAGGGCTGGGTGACCGCGAGCGGGCCGCCGGTGCTGCAGTTCCACGTCCTGCTCAGCCTGCTGATCGGCGTTCTGGCCATCGCGCTGCTGGTCATCGCGGCGCGGGCCGGGGGGCGGGGGCGGGCGTTCGTGGCCTGGGCCGGGCTGGTCGTGATCGTCGGCGCGGGCTTCAACGGCGGCAGCTTCCTCATCTTCGGTGATGGCGACAGGCTCGCCTCGTTCGCGATGGCCTTGCTGTTCCTGCTGGCGGTGATCAGTTACGCAGCAGGCCTCGGCAGCGAGCTGCGGCGTCGCGGCCGCGCCCGGCCGCAGGAGCAGCAGGCCGAGCCGGATGAATACGGGATCGGGGGATATGAGGACGACGATGACCCGCCGTGGCGTGAGCCCGCGGCGACGGAGGTAGCGCACGAGGACAAGGGCCACGGCTGAGCAGTCCGCGTACCATCGGATCCCATGGCGGGTCAGGGCAGCACGGCAGGGCCAGGCACTGACTGGGACGGGACACCGGCCGGGCCCGGCGCCCCGCGGTTCCTCCAGGTGCAGACGACGACGGACTCCCGCGCGGAGGCGGTGGCCCTGGGCCGGGCCGCGGTGGAGGCGCGGCTGGCCGCCTGTGCGCAGGTGGCGGGGCCGGTCGCCAGTGTTTACTGGTGGGAGGACGTGGTCGAGCGGGCGGAGGAGTGGCTGGTGCTGCTGAAGCTCCCGGCCGCCCGGTACGCCGAGCTGGCCGAGTTCCTGATCGAACGGCACAGCTACGACGAGCCGGAGATCGTGGCCACGCCGCTCGTGGCAGGCACGGCTTCGTACCTAAGCTGGATCGAGACAGAGACCCAGCCAGCACAGGCCCGGCCAGAGGCGAGCCAGCCGTAGCAGCGGGCCGCGGGCCGGGCGCACCTGGCGGGAGGCGCCGTGGCAGGCAGCGACGGGCTGTACGGCCCGGACTCAGTCACCTGGCGGGTGATGGGCCAGCCGGTGATGTGGGTGGCCGGCTTCCGCGCCCTGTACCTGCAGGCGCTGCACCCGAGGGTGATGCGCGGCACCTGGCAGAACACGATGTTCGCCCGGCCGAGGGAGGCCTGGGGCCGGTTCCAGCGCACTACCGAGTTCGTCCGGATCCGCACCTACGGCAGCCTGGCCGAGGTGGAACGCGCCGGGCGGCGGGTGCGCAAGCTGCACGCCACGCTGCACGGCACCGACCCGGACGGCACCGAGTTCCGGCTGGACGAGCCGGAACTGCTGCTGTGGGTGCACTGCGCCGAGGTGGGCTCTTACGCGGACGTGGCCCGCCGCGGCGGCGTCCCGGTGACCGCCGCTGAACTGGACGTCTTCGTCGCCGAGCAGCGCCGCAGCGCGGCGGTGGTGGGCCTGGACCCGGCCGCGGCGCCCGGCTCGATCGCGGAACTGGATTCCTATTTCGAACGGCTCCGGCCGGGGCTGCAGGCCACGCCCGAAGCGCGCAGCGCCCTGCTCCGCAGCCTCAATCCGCCGCTGCCAGCGCCCTATCTGCCGCTGAAGCTGGCGCTACCGCCGCTCACCACGCTCGGCTTCGCCAGCATGCCGCGCTGGGCGCGGCGCTGCTACGGGTTCCCCGGCAGCCCGCTCACCGACGTCGCCGCCACCGCCGGGCTGCGGGCGTTCCAGGAAGCCGGCCGGCGGGTACCGGGCCAGCTGCTGCTGCCGGCGGCCAGGGCCGCGCACCGGCTCATCCGCGCCCGCCAATCAGAACTGCCCGGCGCCAGCCGGACGGCATGACGATGCCGGTGACGGGGGTTGCGGCCCGCGGCCCGGCGGTTTCTGCTTGGAGCAGGGGCGACAGGCATAGGCCCACCACGAGGAGGAGCCGTGTACGAGAAGGACGGCGAGAAGTACTTCGTAGTCGATAGCCACATGCATTACTGGAACGCCGCGCCCGACAACTGGGTCCCCGGGCAGGAAAGGTACGCCAAGGGCTGGATCGAGTGCTTCCACGCCTACCAGGGACTCGGCCCGCCGGAGACCCACTGGCCGATCGAGAAGTTCCAGCGGTACTCCGAGGACGACCTGATGCGCGACCTCTTCGAGGATGGTCACGTCGACGTGGCGATCTTCCAGCCGACGTACCTGAAGGAGTGGTACCGGGAGGGGTTCAACACGACCGAGCGGAACGCGCTGATGGGGGAGAAGCACCCTGGCCGGTTCCGCTACAACACCCGGTGGGATCCGCGGGAGGGCGAGGACGGCCGCGAGCAGCTCCGGCGCAACGCGGACCGGTTCGGCTCGCTGGGCTGCAAGCTCTACACGGCAGAGTGGCGGCAGGGCTCACGCGGCTGGAAGCTGACCGACCCGGAGGCCTACCGGTTCCTGGAGACGTGCCAGGAGCTCGGGATCAAGAACGTCCACGTACACAAGGGCCCGACGATCTGGCCGCTTGACAAGGACGCGTTCGACGTCGCCGACGTGGACCATGCCGCCACCGACTTCCCGGACCTGAATTTCATCGTCGAGCACGTCGGGCTGCCCCGGATCGAGGACTTCTGCTTCATGGCCACCCAGGAGCCGAACGTGTACGCGGGCTGCGCCGTGGTCATCGGCGGGCTCATGCACGCGCGGCCGAAGTTCTTCGCCAAGGTCATGGGGGAGCTGCTGTTCTGGGTCGGCGAGGACAAGCTGCTGTTCGGCAGCGACTACGCCATCTGGGAGCCGAAGTGGCAGGTCGAGGGCTTCGTTGACTGGGACTACCCGGACCGGGAAGAGTATTCCGACTACCCGGCGGTGACCACAGCGACCAAGAAGAAGATCCTCGGCCTCAATGCGGCCAGGCTGTACGGGATCGAGGTGCCGGCCGAGTACCGGCTGGGCCCGGGGCAGGGCACCCCGGCCGCCCAGGACGATTCGCAGCTGGTCACGGGGACATGAACAGCGGAACGGCCGTGTCCCGTGGTGAGGTGCGAGGTCGTACGAGCCGCCGCGGCAGGCTGAACGCTGCCGCAACGGCCCGCACGCCCACGCTGGCCGACCGGGTGCTGGCGGCCCTCGGGGCCGTGCGCGATCCGGAGCTGGATGAGCCGGTCACCTCGCTCGGGTTCGTCAGCTCGTGCAGCGTCTCGCCCGCTGGCGAAGTGCGCGTGCTGCTCCGGTTGCCGACCTACTTCTGCGCGCCCAATTTCGCGTTCCTGATGGTGGCTGACGCGTATGACGCCGTATCAACGGTGCCGGGAGTGGTGAGTACGGCAATCGTTCTGGAAGATCATTTCGCTTCGGATGCGATCAACGGCGGGGTGGCGGCGCGGGCGGGGTTCGTCGCGTCGTTCGACGGCGAGGCCGTGGCGGAGCTGGATCAGCTGCGGGCTGACTTCCTGCGGAAGGCGGTCATGGCCGGGACCGACCTGGTGTGCCGGTCACTCGCCGGGGCCGGCCGGGCCGGGGATGACCTGGCCCGGATGACCCTGCGGGACGCGCCGCCGTCGGCCGAGCTGGACCGGTTGCGGCGGCGCCGGGCCGAGCTCGGGCTGCCAGCGGGAGACGACGCGGCGCTGGTGATCGACCCGGTGACCGGCGACCGGGTCAGCACCGGCCAGCTGCCGCTGCACCTGCGCCGGGCCCGCACGTTCCGGGTCAGCATGGAGGCGAACACCGGCATCTGCCGTGGCATGCTGCGGCACCGGTACCAGGCGACAGGACTAGGCGAGGAGGAAGCAAGGTGAAAGCTGTCCGGCTGCACGGATACCACCAGCAGCCCGTGGTCGAGGACGTGCCCGAGCCCGTCATCTCCGGGCCGCTGGACGTGATCGTGAAGATCGGCGGCGCCGGGGTGTGCCGCACCGACCTCCACATCATCGAGGGCCAGTGGGCCGCCGCGATGAGCCCGGAGCTGCCGTACACGCTCGGCCACGAGAACGCCGGCTGGGTGCACGCGGTCGGCTCCGCCGTCAGCAACGTGGCCGTGGGGGACACCGTCATCCTGCACCCCTCTCCCACCTGCGGGCTGTGCCGGGCCTGCCGGGCCGGGGACGACATGCACTGCGAGAAAAGCTCGTTCCCCGGCCTGTCGCACGACGGCGGGATGGCCGAATACCTACTCACCTCGGCCCGGGCCTGCATCAGGCTGGACCCGCAGACCCGGCCGCAGGACGTCGCCGCGCTCGCCGACGCGGGCATCACCGCCTATCACGCGGTCCGGAAGGCGCTGCCGCTGCTGTACCCGGGCACCAGCTGCGTGGTGATCGGCGCGGGCGGGCTCGGGCATATCGGCATCCAGTGCCTGGCCGCGCTCTCGGCCACCACGATCATCGTGGTGGACCGCAACCCGGACGCGCTCAAGCTGGCCGAGCAGCTCGGCGCCCAGCACACGGTGGTGGCCGACGGCAGCCAGGTGGACGCCGTGCGCGAGATCACGGACGGGGCCGGCGCCAGCGTGGTGCTCGACTTCGTGGCCGAGCAGGGCGCCGAGCAGGACGGGTGGGAGATGACCGGCCGGGCCGGCTCGTACTTCGTGATCGGCTATGGCGGCACCGTGACCGTTCCCACCCTCGACATCATTTCCACCGAGCGGAACATCATCGGCAACATCGTCGGGACCTACAACGAGCTTGCCGAGCTGATGGCGCTGGCCGAGGGCGGGAAGGTCACCCTGCACACCCGCAGCTACCCGCTGGCCGGCGCGGTTGAGGCACTCGCCGACCTGGACGCCGGGCGGATCCGCGGCCGCGCCATCCTCGTTCCCTGACCCCATTCGCCAGCCGGGCGTCATGGGCCCGCTGCGGGCGGCACGTTCCAGGAGGTGATCACCGGCTCGCCGTGCTCGCTGCCAAGCGTGGACAGCGTGCCCGTGTCGAGGCGGAACAGCCGCCCGCCGACCGGCCGCAGCCGCAGCCACCGGGCGGTGAGTACCCGCAGCAGGTGCGCGTGGGCCACCAGCGCCACGTCGCCCCCGGCCAGCAGCGGGCCCACCCGGCCGAGCACGGCGTCCGCCCGCGCGCCGACCTGGGCGATCGTCTCGCCGGGATGCGCCGCGTCACCTGGGATGACGCCATCCCGCCACAGGTACCACCCGGGCCGCCCGGCCTGGATATGCGCCGTGGTCCGCCCCTCGTAGCCGCCGTAATCCCACTCCGCCAGGTCCGGGTCGGGCTTGGCCTGCAGCCCGGCCAGGTCTGCGGTCCGGACCGCCCGCTGGGCCGGGCTGGTGAACGCCGCCCGCACGGCCCGCCGGGCCAGTGCCGGGGCCAGCGCGCGGGCGGCCGCCTCACCGGCCGGGGTCAGCGGCAGGTCGGTCCGCCCGGTATGCCGGCGGTCGCGGCTCCACTCGGTCTCGCCGTGGCGCAGCAGGATGAGCTCTCCCATGACAACCCATCATGACGAGCGGGGGCGGCGGCATGCCAGCCGCGGCCCTGCGACCGGCGGCGGCCGGAGCGGCTCGTTAGGCTGTCGGAATGACCGTTCCGCGCCCCGCCGGGCCGTCCCCGGACGATGCCTGGGGCCAGGCCGCCCTCCCGCCGGGACCGCCGCCACCCTGGCTGCCGCCTGGCAGCGGCGACGGCCGCGCCGCCGGGCGGACTCGCCCGTGGCCCCCCGCCGAGGCCGGGTTACCGGCGCGGATGACACCTGTGACGGCTCGCAAGCGGCGGCGCGGGCTGATCATGACGGTGATCGCGCTGGCCGGGGCCGCGTGCCTGGTCGCCGCGGTGGTCGCCGGGACCGGCGCGCGGGCTGAGCAGGCCCGGCCGCCAACCGCGGCCGAGCGGGCAGCGGCCGCCGAAGCCGCGGTCGCGGCCCGCTGGCAGGACTGGCCCGCCGGGCAGATCTTCCCGGCCGCGCTCGGCTACACCACCGGGCTGCTGACGAAGGAGAGGGCCCGCCGGGCGGGCATCTCGCCGCACCACGACTGCGCATCGGCGCTGGCAGGAACGGCCGTGGCAACCGCCCGCCGGGACGGCTGCCGCGCCGCGCTGCGCGCCACCTACCTGGATGAGCTGCAGGGCGTTGTGTACACGGCCGGGGTGCTGGCGTTTCCCACCCCGGGCCGGGCCGCCGCTTTCGAACGGGCGGTCGCCCGCCACCGGCTGCCGTCCGGGCTGCGGGCCTACCGGCTGGCCGGTACCGCGGCCGCGCGGTTCGCCGAGGCCGCTCGGCAGGCGGCGACGGAGCGGCAGGCCGGGCCGTACGTGCTGCTGATCGTGGCGGGGTACGCGGACGGCCGGCCCGCGACCGCCACCGGGCAGCACCGCAGGCGGGTGTTCGCGCCCGCGGCCCAGCTCGGGCGGGAGCTCCTGCGTCCACTGGCGGCCCGGCCGGTGATCAACTGCTCGCAGCCGGAGTGGTCATGCTGACGGGCGGGTCACGGGCCGGCGCCAGCGGGATGCTCGCCGGAGCACTGGCGGTACCGCTTCTCGGCCTGGCAGCCGCCGGCGCGGCCAGGCCCGCCCCCGCCAGCCCGCCGGGGAGCCTTGGCAGCCAGGTCCGCGCGGCCGAGCTGCCAGCGCTGCACGCCGTCGGTGTGCCCTCGGCCTGGCGGGTGAGCCGGGGCCAGGGCGTCACCGTGGCGGTGCTCGATACCGGAGTCAGCCCAGGAGCGGCGGACCTGACCGGATCGGTGATCACCGGGCCCGACTTCACCCTGGGCGCGGACCCGCCCGGGTTCCGGCCGCCGCACCTGCACGGGACCTATATCGCGTCGCTGATCGCAGGCCACGGCAGCGGCCCGGGCCGGACCGACGGCGTGATCGGTATCGCGCCAGCGGCGAGGATCCTCTCGGTCCGGGTGCTGCTCGACGACAGCGAGCCCGGCATCAACGTGTACAACGCCAGCCCCCGGTACGGCGACGCGGTGGGCAAGGGTGTCCGGTATGCGGTCCGGCACGGCGCCAAGGTGATCAACATGTCGCTCGGGTCGGCAACGGCCACCCGCGGCCTCCGGGCGGCGATCGCGTTCGCGATCTCCCACAACGTGGTGGTCGTGGCGGCGGCCGGCAACGGCGGCGGCAACGGCACCTCGTTCACCCCCTACTCGTACCCGGCCGCCTACCCGGGGGTGATCGGGGTGGCGGCGGTCGGGGCCAGCGGCGTGCGGGCGGGTTTCTCCGACCGCAACTCGTCGGTGGTGCTCTCGGCCCCGGGCGTGAACGTGGTCGGCGCCGGGCCGAACGGCTACATCCAGGCCAGCGGGACCAGCCCGGCGTCGGCGTTCGTGGCGGGCGTGGCCGCACTGATCCGCTCGGCTTACCCGCGCCTGTCGCCCGCCCTGGTCGAGCAGGCCCTCATCGCCTCTGCCGGGGGCCGGCCGTCCGCCGGGTACAGCACGAGCGTCGGCTTCGGGGAGGTCAGCGCCGTCGGCGCGCTGCACGCAGCGGCCCGGCTGGCGGCGCGCAAGCCGGCGACGGGCATGTCCCCGCAGGCGCGGGCCGGGTCCGGGGCACCCGGCCCGATCCAGGTCGTGCACCGGGCCGCCGCCCGGGTCCGGGCGCTGAGCGTGGTCGGCGCGGCCGGGGCTGCCGGGTTCCTGGCCGCGGTGGCGGCGCTGATCGTGCTGGCCCGGCGCGCCGCCAGGGACCGCCTTGCCGCCCGCCCGCTGCCGTCCCTGGCAGGGTCTCCGCCCGCGGCGGGTCATCCGGCCGCGCGCGGCTACCCGCCGCTCTATCCCGGCCCGCCGCCCGGCTACCCCGGTCCGGCCGCGCACCCCAGGGAGCAGGGCGGTTATCCCGGTCCGGCCGAACACTTCTGGGAGCAAGGCGGTTATCCCGGGGCGGCCGCACCCCTCTGGGAGCAGGGCGGCTATCCGGGAGCGGCCTCGCAGTATGGGGAGCAGGGTGGTTATCCGGGGCCGGCCGAGCACCCCGAGGAACAGGGCGGCTATCCCGAGCTGCGGTCGCCGTACCCGGGGCCGCCCGGTTATCCGTCTCCGGGGCCACCTTCCGAGTGGCCCGGCTATCCTGAGCCGCCCGGGTATCCCGCGCCGCCGCCGCCGGGGCCTGAGCCGTCTGGGTATCCGGGGTAACCGG